>JAGVDA010000432.1 GCA_020058975.1 Thermosynechococcus sp. WC_1
AAATCGGGCAGCCCCTGAAGATCCTCGCTAGACAGTAGACCTTCGCTGACCAATACGTCCACGCTAATGAGTAGCGGATTGCCTGCGGCGGCTGAAAAGCTCATGTAGGGCGAGTGGCCGTAGTCTGTAGGGCCAAGGGGCAAAATTTGCCACAGCCGCTGACCGCTTTTGGCTAAAAAATCAATGAACTGTCGCGCCTGTCCCCCCAAGTCGCCCATCCCGTAAGGGCCTGGGAAACTGGTGGGGTGAAGTAGAATTCCGCTGGTTCTTGGAAATGGCATAGCTGCGAAATTCCTTTTAAAAAGACTGAAGGCGCGATTTGGAAAATCCTAAGCGCATTATAGAAGTTTACAGTGCCGCTTCAAGGTAAGCCTCAATCTTTTGAGCGGTAATGGGAGCCATCAAAACGCCGTTGCGGTAGTGCCCTGTGGCGATGAGTACGTTTTGATAGCCTGGAAGTCTCTCGATGATGGGAGCCGCCCGTTCCTCGGGTCGGGGGCGCAACCCTTGCCAGGTTCGCAGAATTTCGGCGTGGGCGAGAGTAGGGTAGAGGGCGATCGCCTTCTGCCACAATTCCTCCAGCGCTAAGGGATCCGGCTCAAGGATAATCTTGTCATCGGGAAACTCAACAGTTGCCCCCACCCAAAGCTCATCTTCACTCAGGGGCACTAGATGGATATCACTTCCATTGATGACGGGACTGTCTATTCGCATGGCATTAGGGCAGCGCAGATGCAGCGCCTGTCCTAACACAGGGCGAATTTGGATCGGCTGCGCTAGGGTTTGGGTCAAAGCCGCTGAGCCTAAGCCTGCTGAAACAATCACCCAGTCCACGGCGATCGCATTTTCTTCCTTCCCTTGTCTCTTCCCCTGATACAAGTGCGTCACCCGCTGATTTTCTGCGCCTGCTTCAATACGAAAGCTGGAAATCGAAGTATTAAAGTGAAACTGCGCCCCATTTTGAGTTGCCCCCTGAATCAGCGCTTGAGTTAAGGCAACTGGATCAATCTGGCGATCTTGGGGAGAGTAAACCGCACCCACGGCGATCGCCCCTGTTAAGTGCGATCGCGCTTCTGCCAGTTCTGGATAACGCTCGATAAGCTCTTGCCGTGACCAATGTTCGAGAATAAACCCCTGCTGTTGTCGCACCGATTGGGTTTTAGTCCATCGTGCAAAATCTTCAGCATCAAAGAAAAGCTGCAAAATACCGTGGCGATTGTAGGGAACACTTAGCCCCGTGGATTCGATTAGCGCTGGAATCAGGGCTTCGTAAAGCCGTAAGCTCTCTAGCCCTAACTTGAGATGTTTGCCCTTGAGTTTGGAGCTAATGACCGCCGAGAGTACTCCTAGGGCAGCTCCTGTTGCCTCTAGGTGATTGGGAGGGTTTTGTTCAAAGACCTGAACTTCTAAATTGGAGTGGGGGCTGAGCCGATGGGCGATCGCCGCTCCCACCACGCCCCCACCGATAATGCCAACATTCACAACAGCCGCTCCCCAACGCAAAATCTATCCACAAAAAAGCGGATTCTCACCTCAACACTGGTGCAGAATCCGCGATTGCTTCCCTGATTTTACAGGGTTGATTAATAGCGCGGGGCTTTTTAAGCCTCGTTGATTAGGTCGCTTCAGCCTCGGCAGCAGCGGTAGCTGGAGTTGAAGCCGTCGGCATCTCGGGCAAACCACCCAAAAACGCATCAATATCCTTCGCAGCGCTCTCAAAGCCTCTTAAAGCAGCATCCACGTTGGTTGCAACAGCAGCCTGGTCAATTTCAATAAAGTCTTGAAATATGCTGCGAGAAACATCCCGTGCAGCCTTTTGATCTGCGGGCAGCAGATTGGAGGTGACATACTTCAAATCTTGAATCATTGACCCAAAAGGCCCTCGAATCGTGCTGCGAACCTCCTGCCACTCTCGGTCTTGGATTGCAGCACCCAAGGCATCCAAGCGCCCATAGGCACTTTGAATTTCAGGAAGATACTGCTGAATTTTCTGGAGCTGTGCCTCTGTATAGGTAGGAGCAACTGCAACCGTACTGGGGCCGCCGCAGCTCACTAAAACAAAGGCAACCATCACAAACAAGCAAGACAACAATGCGCGAAATCTAAACATAATGGCGTTAGACGGAACGATATAGCGAACAAGATTTCTTCCGCTATTTTAGGATGAGTTGCCCGTCTGACGGCAGCATTGCGATAGATTTTCGTGAATCGTTAGAAAGTAACCACAATCTATGGCGACCCTGGAAAGCGATTAATTTGGGCATAGCCGCTAAACAAAAGCTGCTGCTGTTGCGTCTCAACGCGGTTGATTCGCATTTCAACGCCGTCTAGATCAAAGCGATCCATATCCACCATCGTGTTCAAAAGTTCGACAAACTCAGTCGTAATTTGCTTTGACAACGCTTGATCAGCATCAGGAATCTGATCGGCTAAAAACGCTGGCTCTGTAAACAAGAGCCGTCGTCGCCGCTCGACAGACAGACCCGTCTTCACCGCAATCAGGATGGGTTCTTCTCGGCTGGGCGCATTAACCTTGGCTCGAATTTCAACCTGATTGTTGGGCAACAGCTTCATCGCAATATTGTCGAAAGAAACAGGCTCGTCGATCCCTGTCCCCTCTGATAGCCATACATCGTCCAGAAGCTTTGTGACCAACTCCGCATTAAACGCTTTGTTGATGCCGTCTTCAGACAGAATGATTTGGGCGATCGCCTGGGTCGGCTGCTTGAGCTGGATTTTGCCACGCAGTACCGAGCCAAAATCAATGGCGATTGCGTCGGTTTCAAAGGACATTTCCTCCACCTGAAACTGACGCTTAATCACAAGGCCACGACCCTGCATCTTAATGCTGTCTACATTCCCCTGAAGGAGCTTACTGGATGGAAAACAGCGGATGCTCACGTCAACCGCATCGCTCTGGCTAAACATCCGCCGGATCGATTGACTGGCAACCGTGTTGAGCATCTGCTCGCCAAAATCTGTCTGCATTGAACCTTCAGCGCTAGCAAATCCACTAAACATGAAGCTTTTCCTCGGTCGCGCCTCACCCTCGTTGTAACAGAATATTAAGCAATGTGACAACTTTGAAAGATTAGTTTTTGCATCAGTGGTGATTAGATTTTTGTATAGGCACGTTATTGGGCATGTCAGCACGTCAGTTACTTTGGCATCTTGTTCCCCAAAATCCAAAATTCTAGAGTACGGGCTTGCGCCGTTAGATCGACCTACTTCAAAGCATAAGGTTCTATGCCTATCATGGATAGTGCTGCAAACTTTACGGCATGTTTAACTGACAGGTTCGCCCTACTTCGGCATGAGTCAAACCTATAAGGCTACGGGTATCAATCTCAAAAGCGTCCCGCTGGGGGAGGCAGATCGAATCGTCACGATTCTCACCCGTGAGCTTGGGCTAGTGCGGGCTGTTGCTGCGGGTGCCCGTAAGCCTAAGTCTAAGCTAGGCGGTCGGGGGGAGCTGTTTGTGGTAAACCATTTGATGCTTAGTACAGGGCGATCTCTCGATAAAATTGCCCAAGCCGAAACCATCGAATCTTACCCCGCCCTTAGCCGAAACCTCTCAAAACTAACGGTTGCACAATACTGGGCTGAGGTGCTTCTGAACCAACCCCCTAATCACGACACCACCGCAGAAGTCTTTGATTGGCTTTGCCAGCGTCTGGGCGATCTCGCCGCCAGTGAAGCGGGTCTAGCGCCCTTGGTTCATCTGCTCTATGGCGTTGTACAGTTGCTCCAATTTGAGGGGATTTTACCTCAGGTCAAACAGTGTAGCCGGTCGGGTCAAGCCGTTAACCCCGAGGGAATCGGGAATGGGAAAGTAATCTTTAGCCCTGCTGCTGGCGGTATTATTCTGCCGACAGATGAGGTCGCGGCGGATCTCTCCTCAACGAACGGCGACTATGCCAAAGAACAAGCCTCAGCATATGGACGATCCTCTAAACGGGCGCTCACCCTGTCTGCGCCAGAACTGATGCTTCTTCAGCAGCTTGTTCGGGTACAAGAGGCATTGCCTCAATCCTATGCCCCACCTTTAGAGCTGCTAAACCTAGCAGATTCTGCCCAAGAATGGCTTAAGGTAGAACAGGCGCTACGAACCTATGTGCAGTATCATACCGACCGACCGATTCGTTCTGCCGCCTTACTTGAGAGCTGCTTTCTTCCCCATTTCGTTCCATCGCCCTCGGTTCATTCCCAGCCCATTACCGTTTCTGCTGCTGTTTTCCCATGACTCGTGCGCCGGACTCTTCTTCCCAGCGAGATACGCTCAACTCACCCTTGCGAGATTCTGGCGCGCCGCTATCGCCCAATAGTGCGCCAGGGGCATCTCGTCCTCCTTTTGCTGGCTCAGGCTCGACAAACGGCAGCGCCATAGCGGCGGCGGCAATCAAGACAGATGTGCCTCATAACGTCAGTGATGTGGCTAAAGAGACGGTTGGGGAGATGACGGTTGGTTCTGCACTTAGCGAGAGTAAGCCTAGCTTTTGGAAAGTTCTTCAAAACCAAAACTTTTTGTTTTTATGGGCAGGTCAAGTCTTTTCACAGCTTGCAGATAAAGTCTATCTGGTGCTGATGATTGCGCTGATCACAACCCAGTTTCAAACCGAAGGCCAAACGGTCAGTGGCTGGGTGTCGTCGGTCATGGTGGCGTTTACCATTCCGGCAGTGCTGTTTGGCTCTTTTGCTGGGGTACTGGTCGATCGCTGGTCTAAAAAATGGACGATGGTGCTAACCAATGTCCTGAGAGGCGGACTTGTGTTACTTCTGCCGTTACTGCTGTGGGTGGTTAAACCCTACGGCAATTTTTTGCAGGTGCCCCTTGGCTTTTGGATGGTGTTAGGGGTTACTTTTTTAGTCTCAGCCCTCACGCAGTTTTTTGCCCCTGCCGAGCAGTCCACCATTCCGCTGATTGTCGAGAAGCCCCAACTCCTCAGCGCTAACTCGCTCTACACCTTTACGATGATGCTGGCGGTGGTGGTAGGGTTTGCCGCAGGAGACCCGTTGTTAGAGCTTTCGACGGCGCTGTTGGGTCATTTGCCTTGGGTGGGGTCTTTTAGCCGAGAGCTGGTGGTAGGGGGCAGCTATGCGATCGCCGGACTACTACTCATGTTTTTATCGACCAACGAAGCCAGCCGCCCTCAAGTTACAGATATGGGGCAAGTTTGGGCAGATATTAAAGACGGGCTTCAGTTTATTAACGCGCATCGCCGCATAAAAGGCGCACTGATACAGCTCGTGATCTTGTTTTCAATCTTTGCGGCGCTAGCGGTTTTAGTCGTGCGCATGGCTGAGGTTTTGCCAGAAATAAAATCATCGCAGTTTGGCCTACTGCTCGCCGCAGGGGGCGTGGGGATGGTGATTGGCATTGGAGTGCTGAACCGGATTGTTCATCATGTTTCTTACCGGCTCTTGAGCCTATATGGATCTTTAGGGATGGGGGTCGCGTTCTTTTCCCTTGCTTTTTCAACCCATCACCTTTGGCTTTCCCTCAGCCTGCTGTCTGCCATTGGCGTTTGTGCGGCGCTCGTAGGGGTACCCATGCAGACTACTATGCAAGAGCAAACCCCCGAAGATTTGCGGGGTAAAGTCTTTGGTCTTCAGAACAATGCGGTCAATATTGCCCTGAGCTTACCCCTAGCGCTGGCAGGCGTTGCCGAGACTTTTTTTGGCCTTCAGTGGGTGCTGCTGGGCTTAGCCACGCTGGTTGTGACAGGGGGACTCTTAACCTGGTATATTTCCGGTACTGCTGAATTAGCAGAGCGTGAGTCTGCTTAAGGTTAATCTGCTTAAGATTTAAATGCACATTGCTTGGATTGGAAAACGATCGCCTGCCTGTGGCAATGTCACCTACAGTCGAGAAGTGACAAATGCCCTCTTAGATCGGGGCTATCAGGTTAGCTTTCTTCACTTTGCTCAAGAAGAAGAAGTAGAGTTTTCTGGGAATGATCCTGCGCCCCAGTCCCTTCAGGCCGAATGCCAAGAAGTCACGCTGCCGTTTATCTATAAGTCTCAGATTTATACCATCCCCAGTCTGCGCTCTAGTAAAGTGTTATTCCAGGCTTTAAAAGATCTAAAGCCAGATTTAGTTCATGCATCTTTAACGCTCTCTCCGCTAGATTTTGTCTTGCCAGAGATTTGCGAAGAGCTAGGGGTGCCCTTGGTGGCAACCTTTCACCCGCCCTTTAGCCATAAGCACCGCAATTTATCCTCTGGTACGCAGCAGTTTATGTACCAGCTCTACGCACCCTTTTTGGCAAACTATGATGCGGTCATCATTTTTTGTGCGGCTCAAAAAGAGCTGCTAAACCGTTTGGGAGTGCCCTTAGAGCGGCTCATTATTATTCCCAATGGGGTGGATGTAGAGAAATATTCACCAGGCTCCTCTCGGTTTAGAGATGAAATTGGCGCAAACCGCGTCTTTGTTTACCAAGGGCGAATCGCAGTCGAAAAAAATGTGGAATCTTTGCTGAAGGCGTGGCGACAGGCCGCAATGCCGGATGACTGCAAGCTGGTTCTGGTAGGAGATGGCTCACTGCTTACTTCACTGATGCCTGCCTATGGCCCTGAAAACAACATTTTGTGGATGGGCAATATTTTAGATGAGCAGCGCCGGATTGACATTCTGCGTGGTTCGGACGTGTTTATTTTGCCCTCTTTTGTAGAAGGACTGTCTTTATCGCTGTTAGAGGCGATGGGGTGTGGAGTCGCCTGCATGGCAACGGATGTAGGTGCAGATGGAGAGGTTTTAAGCGGTGGCGCTGGTGTGGTCTTAAATCCGCAGCGGGCGCGGAGTGAGCTGCAAACGTTACTGCCTATATTTGCACACCATCCAGAAATGTCTGCGCTACTGGGGCAAAAAGCGCGAGCGCGAGTGGTCGAAAAATATTCTCTGAGGGCAAATATTGACAGCCTTGTGCAGTTTTATGACCAGATTTTTAAGATGCCAAAGACGACCCTGATCTCTCAATAGAAGGTGAACTTGAAGAATATAAGGTGCTGATAGCCTGCGGTATAGTATCTGGGTTAAAGCATTGTTCAGGACTTTACCTTTGCTAGAGCAGCCGTCGCTTTTTTCAGATCTAGCGCTTAGAGACATTCGACACTCTAGTCTCAATGCGTCGCCCTTGCGGGAAATGAATGCTTACAGCCTTTGTGCTTGGAAGCAGCGAATTTTTCAGTTTCAGCAGCAGGTGATTCAAGAAGCCTCGCCTGCCCAAATCACGCTGTTTGAGGGGCAGGGGTTGGAGACTGATTTAGAAAATCTTGACCCGTTTAGGCTGCGATCGCAAAATATTGAATTCTGGCGCTGGCCTGCCGAAGAACCAGGGTTAGCTGCCCTTTATTTTGTAATTGACCATGAGCAATCGCCGCTGTTGCTGTATGTGGGTGAAACCTGCAAAGCAAACCAGCGCTGGAAAGGGGTGCATGACTGTAAACGCTACGTGCGCAACTATATTGCAGCCCACCGCATCCACGGTTTACCCGTTAGCGTCAGCATTGGCTTTTGGCCTCATGCCCCAGCCGCAACGCGCCCCCGTCAGCAGATGGAACGGTCGCAGATTGAGAAATGGCGATCGCCCTTCAACAAAGAAAACTGGAAACATTGGGGCACCCCATTTATAGGCGGCAAACACTAAAGAACAGGGTGGTTATTCTTTCGTATGACGCAGAATTGAGGAAGATTTTTGGTTCTGAGATGTGATTTGGCTACACTAAAGTAGATTCAGTCAGCGAGGCTATGAAGATGTCAACTTCGCCCCTAGCCCAAAAAAGTAGCCTATCCATTGCGGGGTTCTCTGCTGCCGCCAACAAGCGTAACCCCACCATTCAAGACTTCAAGTTTAGGGATGGTTTACCCACCGCCGAGGAGCTGCCCGATTCGGATGATAGACCTGTGGATAGTGAACTTCAAGAATTGATTCCAGGGTTGCTTAAGGCCATTCTTTTAGACCAGTGGCGAAACCGCACTGACTGGCTATTTGGAATTGATCTGGGTTTGTACTACGACCCTGACGAACCCTGCATTGCCCCAGACGGTTTCTTGAGCTTGGGTGTTAAAGCCGCTGACGATGAAAATCTTCGGCCTAGCTATGTTTTATGGGATGAACAGGTCATTCCTCTATTTGTGTTAGAGGTGGTTTCTAAAGCCTATCGTCAAGAGCATTCTAAAAAGTTAGCCATTTATCAGGCAATTGGAATTCTCTACTATGTGGTTTACGCTCCACTGCGCAAAAGAAAGGCTCGTTTTCAGGTGTACAAACTCATCAACGGGGAATATGTGCTTCAAAGTGAAGAAACAAAGCCCTATTGGATGCCAGAAATTGACCTAGGAATTGGGGTAGAACTCGGTAGCTACGGCTGTAAACAGCGCGAATTGCTCTACTGGTATGACCAAGCGGGGCAGAGATATCCTACACCTACAGAAAGGGCAGAATTTGAGTCTCAGCGGGCACAGCTTGAAGCGCAGCGAGCAAAAACGGAAGCAGCAGCACGACAAGCTGCTGAGCAGAAGGCCAATCGCCTCATGGCACAATTACGGGCGTTAGGGATAGATCCAGACACGCTTGAGTAATAATGCTTAATTCAAAAGAGATACGCCTGGGAATGCCGTTGGGTTTTGACAATCATTCAGTCGTTTTTGGAGCGCTTCGAGGTGTAAGTTAGCACGGGGAATGTTTTCGGTGAGCTGGTAGGGCAAAATATTTTGCTCTAGGGCAAAGGTAGCGGTGGTACCTGCTGCTGCGCCTGCCGACCACTCAAAGCCGTGGACGCGGTACGTTGCGGCGCTGATGTGGCTAGTGGCAATATTTTTGCCCGTCACAATCAGGTTATCAATTCGAGGTGGAATCATCGCCCTTAGCGGAATTTGGTAGGGATAGGTGACGTGTGCGCCCTGACGTTCGCCTGCGCGCTCGGTATTCCCTGGCTTTTCAGGGGGTGACTCTGCCATGCAGGGGTGGAAGTCGATGGGGTAGTGCCCAATGCCTACGCTATCGGGGTAAAGCCTTGAGCGCGATCGCAGTTTGACCTGCTCTAGGGGCACCTTGCCCGTAATGACATCAATGGCATTGAGTCCAGCCAGGGACGTAATAAGGTCGCGATAGGCTCGACCCAATAAGGTGTCGCGGTAGTATGGCTGGCGATAGTCTTTGGCAGACACATCCGTTTCGCTGATGGTAAATCCGTCTGTATAGGCGTAGCTATTGCGCCCAATCAGGCGACGACCTTCACGGATATAGGGGAATTTTGAAAGCCCGTGGGCAGTTCCCATAGGGGAATCAAACCCTTTGAGGTAGCGCAGATTAGGCCACGGCTTCTTGGCATCGGAGCCAAGTTTTGAATCGGTTGTGCCCGCCAGCAGCCAATAAAAATAACCTTGAGCCAGTTCTTCGCCGCCCTTTAAGCTGCTGACCCGCAAACCACCCTTCCAGCCATTGGGCGTGAGCTGACCCTGCTCATTCAATTGCTGACGGGTATAAAGCAAATTATCTGTGGCGGTTCCGGGGCCGTAGTCATTGCCCCCGCCCCAGTTTTGCATCGAGATATCGCCCGGATTAACCACAGAATATTGATTCGGTCGGCGGTCTGTACTCCAGATGCGGCGGTAGGTAAAGACTAGCGCTGGGTCTTTGGCATAGCGATCGCTGTCGTAGCTATAAAACGGCTCGTATTGTTTGTAAAACGGTGGTGGGTCAGCGGATTCTGGCTGTGCGGTAGACTCCATTGCAAAGGTATAGGTGAGTGCCTGAGGGCAATAGGGGTAAGCCGTTTGACTAGAGCTAGACGGTTCTTTGTAGGTGCGCGGGTCAACCCCCACCCGATAGGGTAAATCTGCCAGCGCTAAGAGTTCGCCTGTTTCGGTGGCTTCAATGACCATCCACTGTCCTGAGGTGGGGGCAGTAAAGTTCAGGATGGTTTTTGTAAGGCGAGGAGAATCAGTTTCTGTATAAAAGTCATCCCATCCTTGAGATAGCAAGTCTGAATGAAGGGGCGGCGTATTGGGCTGTGCCTGGTGCTGAATCGCTTTCACCGCCAAAATTTTGGCACCTGTAGCCTCAGGGCTAACCTGAAGCGACTTAACAACCGTATTGGGGAAAAACAGCAGCTTTCCTTTACCCTGCTTTTGGGCGCGCACCAGCATCTCTCGCAAAATATCATTGCCCGTATGGGGCAAAAAACAGGCTGCACTTACCCAGCAGTTGCCTGGGCTTTTCTGCTTACTTTGGTCAAAAATGGCGTTCCGAAATTCTAAGTATCCCTTAGGGAAGAGTCGCTGCGATCTCTGAACCGTTGTCTCATCCAGTGCAGAAGTGCCTTGGGATGAAATCTGTCCGCCAATCCAATCCGTCAGCTCCGTCATGCAGACAGTACGCCCTGCGTATAGCGCTTCATAGGCTGCGGCAGTGCCTGCTAGCCCACCCCCTACGATTAAAATGTCACAGGCGATCGCCGCCGTCTGATGGGTTGGACGGATTTCACGCGCTAAGCTTTGTAGCGGTACAGCCATCAACCCTAAGGCCATACCCATCTCCCAAATCACAATTTGCAAACGCATCCCCCATCTCCGAGCGCAAATTTGTAAGCGTTAGTTGATGTCGGATTCACGTGTTCCTAGTTTCAGCAGACGAGAAACCACTTGATTAGATACGCCCCCTCTTCTGCTGGCCTTTTCTAAATCATCTCCGCGCCGAAGCCTGAATACGACATCTTGAACCTTGTAGCTCAGGGGAGCTGCATAACCTATTTCTCTAGTTCGGTTTGCTACCAGCAGTCCACGAACAATGGCATTTGCCAGACTGTGGTACCCATGATCAGGAATAGCAGCCCCTCTCCGAGACTCTACGGATAGAGGACGTGCAGGAAACAAGCTTTTTTCAATACGGATGGATGGAAGCTCAGACTTCTCCATTACCGCAACAGAATCTTTTGACCGTGCTGCATCTACAGGAAGACTAGCGCCAACAAAAATTGTGGCACCAGCAATAGTCAAAGCAATATAGCTAATTGTTTTCATGGGGATACTCTATGCGGATAGGTCGTCAGCAAAAAATGAATCGGGTGGGAAGCGTTACAAAACTTTGGTGCAATCTAGAGAGATTGGTGGGCTAATGGGTTACTATCATCCCTTCTTAGAGTCTTTTATACGATAATTTGGAAGCTTTGTGTATAAAACTGTCAAAATAAGGCAGGGGCAAAGCTTTTTTATAGTGCTTGAAACACCATGACAGGGGGACTATCGAGCATCTCGTAAACCTGTCCAGCCAATGGTAATAAAGCCAAGGGCAAGCAGTAAACTTCGCATTTCAGCGCGCCAACGATTGAGAGACACTTCTTTGCCCACTTGATCAAGCGCCTGCTGCTTTTGCTTTTTCATTTCATCCAATTGCTGAGCGGCTTTTTTATCAAAGGCTTTGGGATCTTTTTTAAGCTCTTGCAAAATTGCAAGCTTGTCAGCGGCGAGGTCTTTGCGCTGCAAAAGCTGGTCGAGTTGACCACTGGCAAGTACAGACTGAATTTCTTGCTGCTGCTGCTGAATTTGAAACTTAATTTGTGCCTCTTGCTGGTCGGCACGGGTGGTTGAAGCACTTAAAATCTGACCGGAGGTGCTGAAATGAAACGGGATCAGCAGCAAAAAGATTAGCCCCAGTAAGCTGGCAACAATAAACGTCCAAAACTGAGAATTGCGCCAAGGTGAAGCGGCAGCGGCCTCTGGGGCGGAATTTGGCACAGCTTTACCCAAGATCTGGTTAATCCAAAATCCTGCATAAACCAATGCCAACCCCAGAAGGGCAATGACTCCTCGGTCAATCAGCTCGTTGAGAAAGTTAAGCTGTAGGTCTGGTTTATCGCCCGCAAGGGTAAACAGCCGCACGCCAAAATCGTAGACAACGGTGAGCAGCAGTATGATGCCAACAATCGGCAAAACCAAGGAAGTCTGTCGCAAGGGGCGATTTTCGCTCGCATTCATGATGGGTAGAAAACCTGTAGGGGAATGGGTCGTGAAATTAGGTCAACGTGATGCCGCAAGGGTTTGCCGCAAATTCTGAAAAATCTTAGCACCTGATGGGGACGCTAGGGCGCTAGGGGCGATCGCCGCTGGTCAGTTCTTGGGGGTTTAGCTTACTGAGTGTGATGCGTAAACTGCGCGGTTTCCCCTGTTGTTTGACCTGAATTGTAATCATGCCACCCGGTCGAGCGGCTTCTACCGCCTGCTGCACATCATCCGTTGTACGAATGGGTTGTTCGTTGATGGACTGCACCAGATCGCCAGATTTTATGCCGCCCGCCGCCGCAGGAGAGTTGGGCATCACCTTAACCACTAAAACGCCATTCTCAGCATCTAACTTCAGCTTTTCTTGCTGGTTGATTTGATCGCGCAGTTCAGGCGTAAGGTCTACCATCTGCACGCCCAAATAGGCATGCTCTACCTTTCCGCTTTTGACCAACTGCTGGGCAATGAGCTGGGCTGAGTCAATGGGGATGGAAAATCCTAGCCCTTGGGCATTTTGAATAATTGCGGTGTTAACGCCAATCACTTGACCTGCCGCGTTGAGCAGTGGCCCTCCAGAATTACCTGGGTTAATGGCTGCATCGGTTTGAATAAAGCGCACCCGCCGATCTGAAATGCCAATCTCAGACCCCGATCGCCCTGTAGCGCTGATGATGCCCACCGTGACGGTATTGTCTAAGCCTAGAGGGTTGCCAATGGCGATCGCCCATTCCCCTGGCAGCAGCAGTTTAGAATTGCCAAGGCTGACGGTCGGTAAATTAGATGCCTCAATTTTGATAACCGCAATGTCTGTGAGCGGGTCTTCGCCCAGCACCTTGCCTTTAAACTGGCGACCGTCTTTGAGCAAGACCGTCACCTGATCGGCCTTATCGACCACATGGGCATTGGTCATCACTAAACCTTGGGCATCAAAAATAAAGCCCGAACCTGTTCCGCGATCAATCCGTTCTGTGCTTCGGTTTTGCTGAGGGATTTCAAAGAAGCGCCCTAAGGGAGAAGCGTCTGTGCTGGTGTCTTGCACCGTTCGGGTAGAGTTAATTCTCACCACAGCAGGCCCTACCTTCTGAACCACATCTACCACGAAGTTAGAGGGCAGTGCTTTGCCAATCGCAGAGGAGGTCGGCGGTAATGGCGGAGAGGTTGCAGCAGGCGTTGTACTCGTCAATGGGACGGGAGCTTTGATGGCTGTGCAGCCGCCCTGTAGACCAAGGAGCGCGATCGCCAACCCACCCCATCGCAAAGGTTTAACCCTCCGTCGTTGTCCATCCATCATCTTGTTCGCTCTGCTTCGCTGAATAAATGTTGTATTGCTTGGTTTTATAGAACGACATCTATAAAACCAAGACTCTTGTAGGCTACTCAATTTTAGAGGGTGCTTGCTGCGTTAAGCAGCGTCAATACCCAATTGACGTGCAATCAGAGTGCAGTTTGGCACAATAGAGATTGAATACCGTCAGGTGGTGTATGACCATTTCCGCCTACGCCCCAGATTTTAGTTTAGAAAAGCGCACAGTTTTGAATTGTGCACGAATTGCGTGCGTAGGGTTGAGCATTATTCTGGGACTGATTCAAGGACAGGCGATCGCAGCTCCCTTCAGCACAGACTGCCCGACCCGACCCGCCTTAGATCGGCTTCAAAAACATAGGGTTAAGCCCAACGAGACGCTCACCCAAATTGCCAATCGCTATGGATTACTCAGCACAACCTTAATGGGCATGAACCCTACGGTGAGGACGGGACAGGTTAGCCCAGGTCAAACCTTAGTGATTCCGCCCTACAACGGCATTTCAGTTGCGCTAACGGCAGGTCAAACCCTCCAGTCTGTCGCCAAAACCTATCGAATAAAGCCCGATGTTTTGTTTGAGGTGAATGGCTGTCAGAAAAACCCAAAAACCGTATTTGTGCCAGGGGTGAACTGGTCGCCTATTAATGCAGGCTTGATCGCCGCAGCATCCACTCAACTTGACCCATTCCTGCGGCAAGACCGATACCCACTGCCCCAGCCCGCAGCCGTGATGAGAGCCTATGGCTGGCAGCCCAACGGCCCTCGCAACACGATTGTCTTTTCAAGCGGGGTTGATTTAGCGATCGCACCTGGAACGCCCGTGTATGCGGTCGCTGACGGCACCGTTGCCTTTGCAGGTGTGCGAAAGCCCTGGGGCAATATGATTGTCATCAACCATGCGCGGGGTCGTCAAACCCGCTACGGATACCTAGGTTTACTTAACGTAAAAGTTGGGCAATCTGTCCAGCGCGGTCAGGTGATTGGCAAAGTTGGGCGTACAGCAGATCCGGCCCTTCGATTTGAGCTGCGCTATCGATCTACCCTTGGGTGGGTTGCCCAAGATCCGCAACTTTATCTACAAGCCATTTCTGGTTCAAAAAAACAGCCGCAGTTCTAACGCTCGACGCTGCTGCTTCTACTTCGGTCCGCGCATCATTGCAAGACAAAGCTCAAGACCTACCATAATGATGGGTAAGCCAATGCCCACTAGCCCCAACCAGCCGATGGATTGAGATAAGGTGACGTAAAGCTGTTTATTTGAGACCTGTCGATCAATTTTTTCTTGAGTCCATTTGACCCACCAAGAGCTAATGCCAATAAGAACAGCGCCAAGGATGCCGGACGGTATGGTAATAGAAAGCCAGGTTGACAGTTTGTTAGAACCCTGGATGAGTTGAAAGCTATCTTGAAAGGTAGCCTGAACCATGAGGCTTAACCCTTCTAGAAAAATCCAGACAATCAATGCACTGAATGCATCTTTGCGAGCTGACTGTAGGTCTTGCTGTGATTCACTGATCTGAACGGTTTGCTGGCGACGACGTTGACTCATAGTTTGGGTGTTGAACTCGTCGAAATATCAGCGAAATGAAAACCTGGATTGTTGTTAAATCTCTTTTCAAAGAGAATGTAGCGCATTACTTCAACTCAATGATGGCGCTAAATTGCTCGACTGTTGACAGACCATTGTGAACTCAATGACAGGAAAAGCCTGTCATAATCCAAGAAGGGCGACTGTGTTACATCAATCATTCCCCTAATAGACAGCAAACATTTCATTTGAAATGGAAAAGTTAAAGTTTAGGCTAGGAGCAGCGCTTAAGGTTTATGACTAGAGCAATTTGGCACGATACCGTACTGGCTGAGAGCGATCGCTGTGAAATTGTAGAAGGCAACTACTATTTCCCTGCTGATGCCATCAATCAAGAGTATTTTCAGCCCAGTGCCACCCATACCACCTGCCCCTGGAAAGGGGTTGCAAGCTACTACAGCATTACGGTAGACGGCAAGGTAAATCCAGACGCAGCCTGGTACTACCCCAAGGCAAAGGATGCTGCCAAAAATATTGAGGGCTACATCGCGTTCTGGCGAGGGGTACAGGTCAGTCCCTAGGCCACCCAAAGAGCAACACCCAAAGGTCAACAAATGTATCATTCGCGCTGGCATTCTCTTACAGAGTGTCCCCTCGGTTCTGTAAGCTGAGAAAAGTGTTTTAAGCTCTCTATCTTCATTAGTCGTTGTTGCCATGTCTGCCGTTGTTGTAACCGCTCCTCGCACCATTCGTCTTGCCTCTCGCAAAAGCCAGTTGGCGCTGGTTCAGACCCACTGGGTTCAGGGGGAGTTTCAGCGGCTCTATCCAGATCGCACCTTTGAAGTGGTGACGATGACCACCCAGGGCGACAACATTTTGGATGTAGCCCTTGCCAAAATTGGAGATAAGGGGCTTTTTACCAAAGAATTAGAGCTGTCTATGCTGCGGCAAGATACAGACTTTGCGGTACATTCCCTCAAAGATCTGCCCACTCATCTGCCCGAAGGGCTAATGCTAGGGTGCATTACTGAGCGCGAAAACCCTGCCGATGCGTTAGTGGTGCATCCCAAATGCAAGGATTACCAAATTGATACGCTGCCTGCGGGTACCATAATCGGAACGTCTTCGCTGCGGCGACTGGCGCAATTACGGCACCATTACCCCCATCTTGAGTTTAAGGATGTGCGGGGCAACCTCAATACTCGCCTCCAAAAGCTTGACAATGGCGAGTACGATGCCCTGATTTTGGCCTATGCTGGGCTGCATCGTCTGGGGTTTGGTGATCGCATTCATCAGGTCATCCCCGCTGAGATTTCGCTCCATGCGGTCGGGCAAGGTGCGCTAGGCATTGAGTGTCGCACCAATGACCCTGAAATCTTAGAGATACTCAAAAAGCTTGAGCATACGCCCACAGCCCAACGCTGCTTAGCCGAGCGATCCTTTTTGCGAGAGCTAGAGGGCGGCTGCCAGGTGCCGATCGGGGTGAATACAGCCATTGAAGACGATCAGCTTACGATGACGGGCATGGTCGCAAGTTTAGACGGTCTGCGCCTGATTAAAGACGTCGTTGTGGGTGCAGCCACCACAGCAGAAGACCTGGGTATTGAGCTGGCAAACAAGCTGAAAGCGCAGGGCGCACAGGAAATTCTCAATGAAATCATTGCCGAATTTCGCCCTGAAGCCTAATCTCCCTTAGGGGAGCAAGGTCTTGCTCCCCCCTCTACTCTTCAAGTCTTTCTTTTAAGATGAAACTATATAAAACAGTTCGTCTTAACGGAAGTAAACCCTATGCTTACAGTCCGTCCATCCGCAGAACGGGGTGCTGCCACTCTCGACTGGCTCGACAGTCGCCACACGTTTTCTTTTAGCAATTACTACGACCCTCAACACATCAGCTTTGGCTCGTTGCGGGTGATCAACGAAGATATAGTCCAGCCTGCAAAAGGGTTTGGCACTCATAGTCATAAGGACATGGAAATTGTCACCTATGTTTTACAAGGGGAACTAGAGCATAAAGACAGCCTCGGCAATGGCTCGGTCATGCGCTATGGCGATGTGCAACGGATGTCTGCGGGGACAGGGATTCAGCACAGCGAGTTTAACCCGTCTGCAACAAATCCTGTTCATCTCCTCCAGATCTGGATTTTGCCAGGGCAGCAGGGTATTGCCCCCAGCTATGAGCAGACGACCTTTAGTGAAGCGGAAAAATGCGATCGCCTCCGACTCATTGGCTCCCCTGATGGGCGAGAGGGTTCTGTCACCATTCACCAAGACGTGAATCTGTACGCAGCGGTTTTACGGCATGGTGCTAGTGTCAGTCATACATTGGAAACGGGTCGAGTAGCTTGGCTTCAGGTGGCGCGGGGTTCTGTGATCCTCAATGGTCAAACCTTGGCGGCAGGGGATGGGGTGGCGATTTCTGATGCTGATCGCCTGAATATCCAAAACAGTGAGACGAATCCGGCTGAAGTATTGCTCTTTGATATGGCAAGCTAGCTACGCATTTTCTTGAAGCTGTTTAATGAGCCAGTCTTCTACCGCCTGACCATCTCTGCGCTGTAGCTCCGTTTTAATCAGAAATGGTAGGTCAGAGCCAGCGGGTGCCGCCTCTCGGTTAAACGAAATCTTGTAGCTCTGCGGGTTTTCGCCCCGCTCCATTAGCCACTGCTCCACCTTAGCTGTAGCAAAAAACGACTGCCCATCCTTAAACAGACGGGTAATTTGCAGTTCTAAAGAATAGGGACTAAACCGAGCCATTTTGACCTCCTTTTGCTAACCCACTTCATTAAAATCTATTCAGGAACTATTACTTACTCACCAGAAACGTGAATGACGACTTCACGCAGCGAGCCATGCTGCCGATGCTCCCATAAGTAGATTCCTTGCCAAGTGCCTAAGACTAAACGGCCTCCATTCACCGGAATTTGCTCTGAAGTATGGGTGAGCGCCGTGCGAATATGGGCTGGCATATCATCTGGGCCTTCTGTGCTGTGGCGGTAGTGTGCCCCTTCAGGAATCAGCTTCGCTAAAAAGGTTTCTAGATCTGCCAACACATCTGGGTCAGCATTTTCTTGAATGATGAGGCTGGCAGAGGTGTGCCGCAAAAACAAAGAACATAACCCCATTTTGATGTCCGACTTCGAGACGGCATCCTGCACCTGTCGCGTAATATTGCTGAGAGATTTACCGCCTGTCTTAACCTGGAGGAGCTGCTGACGGTGGGTCATAACTGACAAGACAACGTAAAAGGTCAAACACAACAATACTCAATTATTTCATGCCGCTGCCCTTCGTTGAATGGCTATGCTGCGATCTGCTGCTCGGTAAGCCAATCGGCGATCGCCAAATTCACAACTTCTGCACATTCATCATGGGGGCAATGCCCTGCGTCGTCTAGCTCAATCAGCCGCAGCCGTGCATTCATTGCAGCAAACTTTTGGGCAAAAATGGGCGGCACCATCCGGTCTTGACGACCCCACAATAGCAGGATGGGAATCTCTAACGTCGGTAGTACTGCGTCCACCCGTGGCCCAAACCTGGGGTTTACCATTGCCTGCAAAATCATGCTAAAAGCACGCGCTGCACCGCGATCGCCCGCTGGTGTGGTCAAAATTTCCACTAGCTCATCGGTAATCGCTGCGCGACTCGCATAAGCAAGCCCCGCCCAAGGCCGAATCACCTTCGGACGGCGTACCCCATAAAACAGCGATTTAAGAATCCATTCTGCCGTAAAGGCTCGCTCAATGCGAGATAAGACAGGGCGACACCACTGAGGAATTAAATCTTCGCGCAGAGATGGATCTGGCAAGCTCAGCATCACCAACCCCTCAGCCATTTCAGGATGGGCGTGGGCTGCGCTCAAGGCCACTAAAGACCCAATCGAATTACCCACCAAAATGACCGGACGACCGATAAAGGTCTGCCAAAAACTGTGGAGCTGCTGCACCCATAAATCAACGCTGTAGGGCACCGCTGCCTTCTCAGACGCCCCAAACCCCAGCAGATCTAAGGCATAGACCGTGTGACGCTCTGAAAAAAACGGTAGATTTTGTCGCCAATGCCCCAAAGATGCGCCAAACCCGTGGATAAATAGGATGGGAGGCTGATTCGTTTTTTGAGCAGGCCGTAGATAGGTGTAGTGTGTTTGCCATCCCTGCCACATCCAGTCTCGCTGCTGACCTAAGGTAGAGGGGCGAAGGCTTGTTTGGTTCACGGTGTGTTCTCGTTGCCCTTTCCTATGATTCTAATGCCTTTGCCAAAGCTCTTCCCAAAGGCTGAAACCTAAGCGCAATCAGTTATTTATAAGCGATATCGTTTATCGTTAAGTAATATAAACTCATTCTGGTATTTAACAGTGTGCGTAGTGTAATGCAAGGCTTCTCAATCCAGGATGAAGATAAGACAGATGCCGACAAGATAAGGGGTGTTGAGGTATGGCTGAGTCCGGCGATCGCCCTTGGTATGGTCAGCCTTTGGGCAATCAGCGTAGGCGTTGTGTTCTCGCTCAACCTAGCATCCGTTCCCCTCTTCGGGAAGCTCATGATCCTGCTGTGGCAAACGCTTCTGTATACAGGTCTTTTCATTACGGCGCATGATGCCATGCATGGGGCTGCATTTCCGCTGAATCGAGCGGTGAATGATGGCTTTGGCACCGTGGTGCTTTGGCTCTATGGACTGTTTTCGTACAAAGAATTACTGCGTCGCCATACGCTACACCATCAGTTCCCCGCGAGTGAAGAAGATCCCGATTATTCTAGGGGTGAACAGACTGGGTTTTGGGCATGGTATTGGTCATTTATGACGCGCTACTGGAGCTGGAAGCGCTTTTTTGCCCTTGTTGTTACTTTTCATCTTGTTCATCATTTTTTGGGCGTTGCCGAATCTAATCTGGCGTGGGGATGGGTGTATCCTTCGGTGCTGAGTTCGATGCATCTGTTTTACTTTGGCACCTACCTGCCCCACCGTCAGCCAGCGTTAGGGTATACAGACCATCACCGCTCTACAACCATTCCCCGACCCTTTTTGCTGTCGCTGCTGGCCTGTTACCACTTCGGCTACCACTATGAGCATCATGCCTATACTCAGGTGCCTTGGTGGCAATTGCCCAAGGTTTATCGGCAGGCTAACGGTTAAGAGCAGATGGATTACCTCTAACGTTGGCTCTCACCCTTCTTCCCGCAGTGCATCTAACACAGAGCGATCTTCTAGGGTCGAAGTATCGCCCGAAATTTCAGCGCCGCTGGCAAGGGTGCGCAGTAAGCGCCGCATGATTTTGCCAGAGCGGGTTTTGGGGAGCGCATCAGCAAAACGGATTTCGCCAGGACGGGCGATCGCCCCAATTTCCCCCACCACATGCTGCTTCAGCTCGTCCTTCAGCGCGTCACTGGCGACATGAGTTCCCTCAAGCGTTACAAACGCTAAAATGTCCTCTCCCTTCAAATCATCGGGACGACCCACCACGGCAGCTTCAGCCACGGCAGGATGAGACACCAGCGCCGACTCAATTTCCATTGTGCCTAGGCGATGCCCCGAAACGCTAATCACGTCATCGACCCGACCCATAATCCAGAAATAGCCGTCTTCATCCCGGCGGGCACCATCTCCGGCAAAGTAAAGGTATTTCCCATCCTTGGGTGCAATGTGTTCCCAGTAGGTTTTACGGAAGCGCTCGGTATCGCCATAGACGTTCCGCAACATACTAGGCCAAGGATAGGTGATGACCAAATAGCCGCCTTCGTTATCAGGGGCTGGGTTGCCGTCTAAATCTACTACGTCTGCCAAAATACCAGGGAAAGGCCGTGAAGCCGAGCCAGGTTTGGTCGGGGTGGCGCTGGCGAGAGGCGTAATCATAAAGCCCCCCGTTTCGGTTTGCCACCAGGTATCCACAATGGGGCAGCGCTCTTTGCCAATGACGGTGTGATACCACATCCAAGCTTCGGGGTTAATCGGTTCGCCGACGGTGCCCAGCAGTCGGAGGGATGACAAATCGCGAGATTTGGGATGGTCGTCGCCCATTTTAATAAAGGCGCGAATGGCCGTGGGTGCGGTGTAGAAAATGCTGACTTGATGCTTATCAATCACATCCCAGAATGCGCCGGGGTTTGACGGGCGGGGTGCGCCTTCGTACATGACG
>JAGVDA010000445.1 GCA_020058975.1 Thermosynechococcus sp. WC_1
AATCTGGAAAAGGTTTAACAGTAGAATTACCAGGCAATTTTATGGCAGCTCTTTCCTTCGACACAACTCAGCCTTCTCAGGTTAAAGGCTTGGGGGGTTACACGGTTGACCCAATTTTTACCGTTGGTGACAAAATTGGCGATTATGTCCCTGCTGGTATTCTTGACGGTATTGGCGCATTTTCTCTCAATGACACCACGGTTCGTTTATATGTTGTCAATGAAGTAGCCAATACGGTTGGCTATAAATATACCCTTGCGAATGGTACACAACTCCCTGGTGCCAGAGTCAACTATTTTGACGTTGATAAGAGCACATTTCAAATTACCAATGCTGGGCTGGCCTACGACAAGATTATCAATCGCGCGGGTGAAGTCGTTGATGCGCCATCTGACTTAGAATATGCAGGCATTAATCGCTTTTGTTCTGCCGCCCTATTTGAGGCAAACCAGTTTGGCGCAGGTATCGGTTTAGCTGATCGCATTTTCTTTAGTGGTGAAGAAGCGCTTGGTGGAACGCAGTTTGCGCTTGACACTAAAGCCAATACCTTGTACGCAGTACCCTGGTTTGGACGCGCTGGCTGGGAAAACGTCACGGAGATAAATACAGGTCGTACCGACAAAGTTGCATTTGTTGTGGGTGATGACGGAGTTGCCCCGCTGTGGCTCTACGTTGGTGACAAGAATGCCAAAAAGGATGGTAGCTTCTTAGATCGCAACGGTTTGGCTCAGGGCAAACTATATGCCTGGGTTGCTGATGACTCAGCCGATCCTGCTGATCCAATTGAACTCAAAGAAGATCAGTTTAGCGGTAACAACACTGCCAAAAACGGTCAATTTGTCGAAATTGCTTACTACGATCCGACCAAAGCAAATACCGCTGTTGATGGTGCTGATGCCGATACATCTATTCAAAATGAACTAGGTTATGATGCCCAAGGCTTCGCAACCTATGCTCAGCAAGTGAAGCTTGCTAACGATGCCAAAGCTTTCTTTTTCTCTCGTGTTGAGGATGTTTCCACTAATCCTAAAGACGGAACGCAACTTGCTTTTGCGGTTACAGGCGTAGCGGGGACTCCTAACGTTGATGGTGCTGTTTACAGAGCTGACGTTGATTTCGACTTCAGTAGTGGCGGCATCATTAAAGCCAAAGTAGATATCCTCAATGATGGCAACGTTACGAAAGATGCTGGTTTGCGCAGCCCTGACAACCTTGACTGGGCTGATGACGGCAAAATCTACGTCAACGAAGATCGTGCAAATTCTGCTGCTCTCTTTGCGGGTAATTCCAAGCAAGAAGCCTCGATATTCAGAATCGATCCTTCCGTTGCCGATCCTTCTTCAACGCTAACTCGGATTGCTCAAGTTGACCGCACGGCAGTACCTGCGACTCAAACAGATCCCGTTCCCACTGATATTGGCAACTGGGAAACCTCGGGAATTCTTGATGTTTCTACATTGTTTGGTGCTAACCCTGGAGAACTGTTCGTCTTCGACGTTCAAGCACACAGTCTTCGCGATGGGTCAATTATCACTGCCACCAACATTGATGGGAATGGTGATGGAACCAAAACTGCTGCTGAAAACTTGGCTGAGGGTGGTCAGCTATCCTTCTTGATTGCACCTAATGCAAATCTCGTTCAAGACACTTCCGTAGTTTCAGGCACTCCTAGTGCTAACACCATCGAAGCAGGCGTTACCCCTAAATTTGATGGCGTTAATGATGTTGTCTTTGCAGGTGCGGGTGATGACCTTGTGGATAGCGCCATCGGTGGTGCTCTCGCTGGCGGAAATCGTATTCAGGCTGGCGGTGGCGCTGACACCATTTTTGTTGCCAATAAAGACCGTGTCTTTGGTGGTGCAGGGGATGATGAAATTGACGCAACAGACGCAAAAGGCTACCGTGCCTCTGGCGGCGCTGGTGATGACATCTTCTTCTTAGGCGCTGAAGGTCGTGCCTTAGGCGGTGACGGTAATGACAAATTGTATGTTCAAACTGGCAAAGATAACCTCCTTTCCGGTGGTGCAGGGAGCGATCAGTTTTGGGTTGTGAACGGAGAAGTCCCTAGCGGCCCCAATACGGTTCTGGACTTCCAAATTGGCACGGATGTCATTGGATTTTATGGCTCAGCGGGCCTAGGTATCTCTGCAACAACCCTCAAACTCAACCAGGTGGGCGACGACACTGCCATTGTGTTTGGTAGCCAAACCCTGGCAACGCTAACGGGGATTCAGGCCAGCGGACTTAGCTTGAGCAATCCAGGCCAGTTTGTGTTTGCCTAGATTTGCTTAGGTCTTGACTTCAGAGAATTGTTGAATCCAGCAATTTCTTGAATTCAAGACACATCTGCGTTCTGGCCGACGCAGCTTCCCTTCAGAAGTGGGTAGAAGCATAACCTTGTACCCACTTCTATTCTCAACATCAAATTAAGGCTCGATTCAACCATGCTAACGGCCTGACTTCTCATTAAATCAACGGCTTCATCGCAACTGTTATCGCTATTGTTAAGGAGACATCGGTGGCAACGTTAAACGGCACTTCTAAGGATGATATTTTGTTTATACCCGCTGGCAGCAGTGGCAATGAACTGTTGGGGCTTGAAGGAAACGATTCCCTAGATGCAACAACTGGCATCGGCAACAATATCCTTAGGGGGGGCGATGGCAACGATGAACTGTTTGCCTTCACCAACGACCAGCTTTTTGGCGATGGCGGCAGCGATAGTCTTTACTCTGATGGGAACGGCAAAAATACCTTGTTCGGAGGAGACGGCAACGACAGTATCTTTGCTGATCGCAACGACTCCGTTTTTGGTGATGCAGGCGATGACCTCATCTTTGGCGGTGTAGGCGGCAACAAACTAACCGGAGGATCTGGAAAAGACCTCTTCTACCTCACCCCAGACGGTGTGCCTCAATCCCCCAATGAAATTCTAGATTTTACCCAGGGTGAGGATAAAGTTCTCATTACAGCAATTCCAGGCATTAAAACCTTTGCGGATCTGACTCGGGTACAGGTCGGGGCAGATACCGTCTTGAGAGCCAATGTTGGCGGTACCGTTCAAGACTTAGGCATCCTTAAAAATATTCAGGCCGACACCCTCAACCCTGCTGATTTTAACCGCGCTCCGGTCACAAACCCCAATAAGACCCTTGCTCTCCTAGAAGACGCTGGCGCGACGCCCCTAGGCATCACAACACCGACCGATACTGATGGCGATACGCTAACCGTAACGGTTAGTACCATCCCTGATGCCACCAAAGGGGAGATTCGATTGAGCAATGGCGCTGCTGTTGCTCTAGGAAGTACGCTCTCAACCGCTCAACTGACTGACTTAGTCTTTGTTCCTGTTGCAAACGCAAATGGCGGTGCAGGAATTTTCAGCTATACCGTCAGTGACGGCAAAGGCGGCTCCGCAAAGCAAGACATAACCTTGAGTATTACCCCTGTCAATGATGCTCCAGTTGTAAACGCTAATAAAACATTAACGCTTTTAGAAGATGCATCACCGCTTGCCCTAAGCATCACTGCTCCAACCGATATAGAAGGGGATTCCCTGAGCATATCTGTTAATTCAGTCCCTGATAGTGCAAAAGGCGTAGTTACCTTAAGTGACGGGACGGTGGTTAATGCGGGTTCATCGCTCACCATTGCCCAACTGTCAACGTTGCTATTCGTAACTCAGCCGAATGGAAATGGCAGTGCCGGAAACTTCAGCTACACGGTCAACGACGGTCAAGGCGGAACGGCATCTCAATCAATAGCATTTAACATTACGCCAGTTAACGACGCTCCGGAGGTAGAACCCAACAAAACTCTGACGGTTCTCGAAGATTCCGCACCTTCTCCCCTTGGGATCAAAGCGCCTACCGATGTAGATGGCGATCGCCTCACCATTGCCGTAACTTCACTTCCAGATGCAACGAAAGGTCAAATCCGTTTAAGCGATGGAACAGTTGTCACCGCCGGAAGTGCGCTAACCCTTGACCAGCTCACAAACCTCGTCTTTGCCCCAATTGCCAATCGCAGTTTAGAGGCCGGAAGTTTTAGCTATACCGTTAACGATGGAAATGGCGGCATCGCTACCCAAACCGTATCTTTATTCATTACGCCTGATAATGATGGGGGAGCCATAGGCGATCCTCATCTCATTACGTTCGATGGTTTCCACTACGATTTTCAAGCGACAGGAGATTTCCTGTTGCTGCGTGGGCTAGATAGCAATCTTGAGGTTCAAACTCGTCAAATGCCTTGGGTGTATAATCCTGCGACCACGATTAATACTGGTCTCGCTACACTTGTGGATGGCAATCGAGTCGAGTTTTATGTGGATCAGCCGCTACCACTGATCGACAACCGACCACTTTCTTTAGAGGTGGGGCAATCTCAAGCATTAGGGCAAGGAAGCATTAGCCGAACCGCAATTTCTGGATACGGTATGCCAGGAGATCTCTATACCCTGACTCATGCCAATGGCGATGAACTTAAGATTTCCGTCTATCGGGATTTTTTAATTGATGTCACTATAGACCTTGCCGGAACTAAAAATGTAATGGGTCTATTGGGCAATAACAATGGGAGCAGCGAAGACGATTTAACGCTGAGAGATGATACAAGTTTGACAAATCCCTTAGCGCCAGAAAATCTCTATGGCGCATTTTCAAGGAGCTGGCAGGTTTCGGAGAATGAATCTTTGTTTAGCACTATAGCGTCGAGCGGGTTAGATCCATCGGGGACTTCATCTGATTTACAAGCCTTCGCACAACGATACGTGCTTGGCGGAAATGGGGACGACATTCTGATTGGGGTTGACGCCACTCAGATCGACCCCGGTAAAGGTGAGGTAGATCTTTTTATGGGAAATAAAGGGGCAGACACTTTTGTCTTGGGAGACCAAAACAGTCCCTACTATGCAGGCTTAGGTCAGCAGGACTATGCCTTAATTACCGATTTCTGGGCCGAAGATTCCATTCAACTGAATGGGAAGGCGAGCGACTATGTGCTGGGTAGCGCTCCGGCTGGGCTAGCGCATGGAACTGGCATTTTTCTGGCTCAGGATCCAAATGAGTTATTGGGTATTATCCAAGGGACAACTTTTGTCAGCCTAGATTTGTCCAATCCTTCCATGTTTCAGTATGTCTAAGGGGTTTAGAGGCCAAGCAAACGAACGCTAATCGTTATCCTCATAGAAGGGCTTACTCTCACTTCCTTCCACAGGCCAATCCTCGTTTTCGCCACCAATAAATAAACGCTCTAGCTGCACAAAGTCTTTGCTGAACTGCACTAGAGCGTTGAGGAGGATATCTAGGGCGATCGCATCACTCGTCCCCAAATCAAACCAGCAGCGACCCCAGTAGCCCTCGTACTCAAAGTTGCCCATGTTGTGCATGAGCGCCATCATTGAGCCAGGGCTTTCGCTGTAGTCGAGATAGCTGAGATCTAGCCCTGCATCTTGTACCTGAAGGTTTTCGGCATTAAATGCACCGAGCTTTCCCATGTAAAACCAAGACTCAAACACCTGCTCTAGGTAAAGCTTCTCTTGCTCAGAAGGAGTGGTTTCAAATTCAATCCAAATCCAAAGGTCAAAGGGATTAAATTCTCGAAATTCAACCTGCATAGTGAATATTGGTTTCCCGTTGCGGACTCTTGGCGTTCGTCTTCACTGTACCAGTCGCCCATGCCTTTAAGCTAAAATAGCGCAGGGTAATGCATCGCGCCTTAGCGATGGGGCAGATTGCGGGATAGAGATTGGATTAATGCTGTTTATCAAAAACTTGGTCTACCATCCCCCAGCAACACCTGAGGCGATCTTAAAACAGATCAATCTAGAGCTAGGCACCCAGGAAATGGGCCTTATTATTGGACCCAGTGGTTCGGGCAAAAGTACGCTTCTCGAAATTTTGTCTGGGCTTGCCACACCCACATCAGGGACGCTGCACTGGCGACGGCAGGCATTAGCACCCTCTGACCTTCAGCAGTTGGCGGGGCTTGTGTTTCAGTTTCCAGAACGGCATTTTTGCGGCGGTTCTGTAGTAGAAGAGCTGCGGCTGGGACATCCTGAAATTTCGACCGATCAGGTCTATCAGGCTTTAGAATCTGTGGGTTTAGAGCAGTTGTCGCTGCATACTTCGCCTCAGTCGCTCAGTGGGGGGCAGCAGCGGCGGCTGGCGCTGGCAGTGCAGCTCATCCGTCAGCCCCATTTGCTGCTGCTGGATGAACCCACGGCAGGATTAGACTGGTCTATGCGTCGCCAACTGATGCAGGTACTCAAGGGGTTAAAACAGCACTGGAGCCTACTGGCTGTAACCCATGAACCTGCTGAACTATTGGAGATTGCTGATCGCTGTTGGCTGATCCAAAATGGCAGGGTGGAGTCGATTTCGCCCCAAGACCTCAAGCAGCGCCTGAGTGTTAACGCACTCGATCCATTTCATGATGCAGCCCCTTCCGTTTCGTGACGTTGCAAATTTTCTTTAATAAATGTCTGAGCTTTCTGATCTAACGCTGCCAACCTTCTCAGAAATTTGGCAAAGCACGCTTAATTGGTGTCCGACTGAGCCACAACAGGTTCGGTTTCAAGATCTTTTGACGCAGCTTTGCGCCCTCAATACGCACGTCAATCTCACCCGTATCACCAGCCAAGAAGCCTTTTGGGAAAAACACCTGTGGGACTCTCTCTGGGGCATTCAGCCGTGGCTTCAGGCTGAACCGACTGAACTTCGCTGCATTGATATTGGCACGGGCGGCGGTTTTCCAGGGATTCCGGTGGCGATCGCCCTCCCCCGCTCCCACGTCACGCTCTTAGACTCCACCCGTAAAAAAATCACCTGCCTCGAAAGCCTGTGTCAGACATTGCCACTGCCGAATGCTGCTCCAGTGTGCGATCGCGCGGAGGCACTGGCACGGCGTAAGGGCGATCGCGCGGCCTATGATCTAGCGTTCATTCGGGCAGTGGGTTCCGTCTTTAGCTGTGCAGAATATACGCTGCCTTTTTTGAAGGTGGGCGGCACCGCCGTGATCTACCGAGGCCAATGGAGCGTCGAAGAAGAACAAATCTTAGAGCAGGTATTGCCACAGCTTGGCGCAAAGCTATCAGACTTACGGAGTACGACTACTCCTCTTACTCAGGCACAGCGCCACTGTCTTTACCTCCAAAAGGTTGAGGTTACGACCGTGAATTTTCCGAAAAAGGTAGGCTTGCCCACCCAAGATTCTCTAGGAATCACTTCTAATAAGTAGTTTGTCAACTGAAAGTATGAACCATGAGAACATGCACCATTTGCGGCAATAGTGAAGAGTCTGAGCGAAATAGGCTCCAAGCTGATGAGGTCAATCCTGAAATTTTCATCCACTGGAAATGCCAGTTAACCCCTGAATATCAGAATTGGTTTAAATCAAAATGCAAGAATGATCCTCTTTACAACAGGTATTGGGACATGATGACTATGGGTAAACCGACGATTTGTAAACAATGTAATGAACACCAAGTAATTTCACCAAAAGCAGTAGGAATGGGTGCTGGAAGTTGGGAACTGCATTGCACGAAATGTCACCGCCTAACCCCAAACTCTCTTAATGGGTATAAAGATGCGGCTACCTATCAGCAACTCAGTCAATTACGTGAAGACTTTCTCCGTTCTCATGATCTTGAGTCGATTACTGAAGTGATTGCCTCATTAGCAGATGCTTTAGAAACAGAGTCCTCTCCTCAAAACTGTAGGTGCGGTGGCCGCTTCTCCATTAAGGCGAAACCAAGGTGTGTAAAATGTGATGAAATACTGGTTGATTCTTATTTTCACATCTCATTCAAGCCTGGCGTTCTGGTTAATGCCTAACAAACGTCTGCACTCGAAACGCTTTTATCAAACCGATTATGAAGCAACAGGTTTCGGATCCCTCTGACAAGCTCAGGACAGCGTCGCTCAACTCTAAAATCCCGTATTAGCGAGGGTTGAGCGAAGCCGAAACCCAATCCCAGCCTGTAGCTTTGTTTATGTTCACCTACTTACTCAGTAGCCGAAAGCAAATCAGACTCAATTTCACGGGGATAAACTATCCACGATCGCTCTAAGGGCTGAATGAGCGTTTGTACCAAGCGGGACAGCTCACTAATTTCGGTTAAGCTACCTGCCTCCGTCTGGAGCTGAATCCCTCGCTGATAGAGCGTATAACCTCGTGTGGTCGCAAACTGAAGCCCCACGTAATAGTCTGGGTCTAGTTCTTTTTCTATAAGACTGGCTTGGGCACACTGAAGCAAGCGATCGCGCTCAGGCTGACTATACTGACTAATATTTTTGGCCTTGAATAGATTGCGATCGCGGTACCTGGTACATAAATCCTTCAAAATCCCGTCTGCACTCTCACACCACCGCTGCACATGGTAGAGAAACACGCTGTCGTCTGCACTCAAATATTCTTTGAGCGTTAGGTCAGCATTGGGTTTGGTTAGCCAAGCGGTCAGGGTTAGATCCGCGTTTAAGTCGCCTAAAGCAAGCTGCTGACGGGCACGATGCATAATGCGCTCTAAAAGCCAGCCCGCTGCAATGTTTTTAGAGTGGTTATAGACCTGCACATACATAAAGTAGCGCACCACTAAATAATGCTCGATCGCCGCTAACCCTTTGCGCCCCACTACAAGCTGCTGGCTTTGGGGGTCGTAGTCTAGCGCCAACAAAATGCGGTCTAGGTCAATCTTGCCGTAGGAGGCACCCGTGAAATAGCTGTCGCGCATGAGGTAGTCGAGGCGATCGCAATCTAACTGACTCGTCACCATCTGACTGACCATCGGCAGCGGATACTGTTTGCGATAAACGCTCACAATCTCATCCACTAGCGTAGGCGAGGCTTCGGTCAGCAAGTCCCCAACTTCAGGCGCTTCTTGCAGAATGCGCTGCGTCCAATGCTCATGATTGCCGTGAAAAATCTCCTCGCAAGTATGGCTAAACGGCCCGTGCCCCACATCGTGGAGCAGCGCAGCGCAAAGCGCGACCGTTCGGTGGGGCAGCAGGACTGGGTACCGCTTTGCCAACCGATCAAAAACCAGCCGCGCCACATACATTACCCCCAGCGAATGGGTAAACCGTGAACCTTCCGCCCCATGAAAGGTTAAGCTAGCAGGGCCAAGCTGTCGAATCCGTCGCAGCCGCTGAAAGGCAGGCGTATCAATAAGCTGAATCAGCAGTTCCTCGGTGGGGTCAGCGGCATCCAGGGTAATCGCCCCGTGGAGTGGGTCATGATAGGTGCGGCTAGAGAGATGCGCCACTAGCCGCCACCTGGGTTTGGGTAAGCTGCTCAACAGCAGCTAGATACTGGCGATCGCTATCTGAACCCGCAATGCCATCAAAGGTGGCGGCAGGTTCCAGCAACACCTCACGATCTGGCTCAATGCCAACTTTATTAATATTGCGGTGATTTGGGGTTTCGTAGGTGGCGATCGTCACTGCCAACCCCGATCCGTCAGAAAGATCAAATAAAGACTGAATCGCCCCTTTACCAAAAGTGCGCTCCCCGACTAGCGTTGCCCGTCCCGTATCCTGAAGCGCCCCCGCCAAAATTTCGCTGGCGCTGGCGGTACCTCGGTTCACCAATACCACCATAGGCGCTTGGGTAAGGGCGGGTGTAGTCGCCTCAAAGCTGCCCAGCAGCCCATGACGATCAACGGTGTAGACAATCGGCTGTGGATCCATCCACAGGTCTGCAATTTCTACCCCAGCCTGAAGCAACCCGCCAGGATTATTGCGCAGGTCTAATATATAGCCCTTCACTTTTTGGGCTTCTAAGGTTTCAATCGCAGTTTTAAGATCTTTGGTGGCGTTGGCGTTAAATTGAGCCAGCCGAATGTAGCCCAACAATGAACCATCCGGTGCTTTACGAACTTCACTACGGACGGGGTTAATCTCAATGCGATCGCGTTTCAGCGCCACCGTCTCAATCGCCTCAGCCTTATTACCAGAATGTTTCACCTCTAGCACCACCACCGTTCCGGTTTTGCCCCGCATCTTTTCAGCGGCTTCATCTAAGGTCAGGTCTGTGGTCAGTACGCCGTCAATCTGCAAAATTTGGTCGCGGGGGAGTAGATGGGCGATCGCCGCCGGAGAACCCTCAATGGGTGAAATTACCTCTAAGTACCCAGTGTCAGCATTTACCGCAATTTGAAGCCCCACCCCCGTCAACTCCCCTGAGGTACTGGTTTGCAGACTGCGATACTGAGCAGGCTGAAGCAGCCGCGTATAGGGGTCATTCAGCGTTGCCAACATTGTGCGAATTGCGTCATAGGCTGCCGCCCGATCCTTCAAGGGCTGCTTTAGAGTCTTTTCTCTAAGCTGCCACCAGTTTTGATGGTTAAAGGTACCGTCTACATACGCCTGGTTCACAATTTTCCAGGTTTCGTTGAGTAACATCTGGTCTGAAGTAAGCGCCCAAGCATTGGGTGCCCAACTAGACCAAAAGATGACCTGAAGCAGAAGCAGACAGAGAATTTTAACGAAAGGCTTCTTCATAGTTTACGGATATGCGAACTCTTGGTGCGGAGCTATCGCTGGGTGCAGAGCTATTGCCCAATAACGGCTACATCCCATTGTGGCAACGTAATGCCAAAATCAGCACAAAAATCTGGTCATTCAGCCTTCATAACACTTCAAATACTGAGCCGTTTAGCCGCTGAAATGAAGATGAAGACTGTGTTACATTCGTTAATGAATGTGGTGAATTTCTTTCATCATTAGCAAATTCAGGAATCATCTGTTTTATGAGCAAAGTGTACGACTGGTTTGACGAGCGCCTCGAGGTTGGGGCACTCGGCGAAGATATCTCCAGCAAGTACGTTCCACCTCACGTTAATATCTTTTACTGCTTAGGCGGTATTACCCTCGTGTGCTTCATCGTCCAGTTTGCCACTGGATTTGCGATGACCTTTTACTATAAACCAACGGTTGCAGAAGCCTTTACCTCCGTTCAGTATCTGATGACGGATGTAAATTTTGGCTGGCTAATTCGTTCCATCCATCGCTGGTCTGCCAGCATGATGGTGTTAATGATGATTCTGCACGTCTTCCGCGTCTACATGACCGGTGGGTTTAAAAAGCCACGGGAATTAACCTGGGTCACTGGCGTAGTGCTGGCTGTCATTACCGTTTCCTTTGGGGTAACGGGCTATTCTCTGCCTTGGGATCAAGTCGGCTACTGGGCCGTCAAAATTGTATCCGGCGTTCCTGATGCCATTCCCGTTGTGGGTGGACTGATGGTAGAGCTGCTTCGCGGCGGCACCAGCGTTGGTCAATCTACCTTGACCCGTTTCTACAGCCTCCATACTTTTGTTTTGCCTTGGCTCATTGCAGTTTTCATGCTGCTGCACTTCCTCATGATTCGCAAACAAGGCATCTCAGGTCCTTTGTAAGCCGAACATCCACTCTCTGCCGACCCTTTGAAAGAGAACCACTCAAACTATGGCAAAAATCATCATCAAACCGGATCTCAGCGATCCGCAGCTTAGGGCAAAGCTGAAAAAAGGCATGGGTCACAACTATTACGGTGAACCCGCTTGGCCCAATGACCTGCTCTATATGTTCCCCGTGGTCATCATGGGTACGATGGCGCTTTGCATCGGCTTAGCAGTGTTAGACCCCGCTTTAGTGGGCGAACCTGCAAACCCCTTTGCAACGCCGTTGGAAATTCTTCCAGAATGGTATCTCTACCCTGCGTTTCAAATTCTGCGCGTTGTGCCTAACAAACTGTTGGGTATTGCACTCCAGACCGCGATTCCCTTGGGTCTTATGCTGATTCCATTCATCGAGAGCGTCAATAAGTTCCAAAATCCGTTCCGCCGTCCAGTGGCAACCGCCGTGTTCCTTTTTGGAACGGTGTTTACCCTGTACCTAGGCATTGGTGCAACCCTTCCCATTGACAAGTCTTTAACCTTGGGCCTGTTCTAATCGGATTTGATGTCCATAAAATTGACGGTTCATATTCAAAACCGGAGAAATGCACTGCATTTCTCCGGTTTTTAGTTATAAAAAGTCTAGCTGGCTGAGCGAAGCCGAAGTCAGCGGGTAGAACTTCTAGCTAAACCGTCGGTCCAAGACCTGCCGCACCTGCGTAGACTGCAAAATCGCCCAACTCATCTTCAATGCGAAGCAGTCGGTTATATTTGGCAACCCGCTCACTGCGACACAGCGAACCGGTTTTGATTTGTCCGGCTCTGGTTGCTACGGCTAAATCAGCAATGGTGGTATCTTCGGTTTCGCCAGAGCGATGGCTGATGATGGACTTAAACCGATTGCGCGTGGCAAGGTCGATGGTCTGCAATGTCTCAGTCAGAGAGCCAATTTGGTTGAGCTTAATGAGGATGGTGTTTGCTGCCTTTTGCTCAATGCCCTGATGCAGCCGCGTGATGTTGGTCACAAACAGGTCATCGCCCACAATTTGGACTTTATCGCCCAGCTTTGCTGTCATCAACTGCCAGCTTGCCCAGTCATCTTCATAGAGTGGATCTTCGATAGACACAATGGGATAGCGGCTCACCAACCCAGCCATGTAATCAATTAGCTCTGCTGGGGAGTGTGCCGTACCGTCGTAGGTGTACTGCCCATCTTTATAAAACTCACTGGCGGCGACATCTAGGGCAAGGGATACTTCAGCACCAGGCTTATAGCCTGCTTTCTCAATGGCAGAGATTAGTAATTCCAATGCTTCTTGGTTAGAGCCAAGGTTAGGCGCAAATCCGCCTTCGTCGCCCACACCCGTTAGCAAATTTTTGGACTTCAGCACTTTGCTGAGCGCCTCAAACACCTCAGCACCCCAGCGCAATGCTTCCCGAAACGTCGGCGCACCGTGGGGCACAATCATAAATTCTTGGATATCAACGTTGTTGTCGGCATGGGAACCGCCGTTGATGACGTTCATTAACGGCACAGGCAATAGATTAGAGAGTGGTCCACCCAGGTACCGATATAGCGGCAAGTCTAAAGAAGAAGCGGCGGCTTTTGCTGTGGCAAGGGATACGCCCAAAATGGCGTTGGCTCCTAGATTGGTTTTATTGGGGGAACCATCTAGGTCAATCATGACCTGATCAATCTCGGACTGGTTGAGGGCATCGAGGCCAATCAACTCTGACTGGATCTCGGCAATGACGTTTTCAACCGCTTTAAGTACCCCTTTGCCACCATAGCGACTGGCATCATCGTCTCTTAGCTCATGGGCTTCAAAGCTGCCCGTTGAAGCGCCGCTGGGAACTTGGGCAATGCCATAAGCCCCACAGTCTAAGACCACTTCTGCTTCAATGGTGGGCCGCCCGCGCGAATCTAGAATTTCGCGCGCGTTGATTTCGGCGATCGCAGTGTCTTGCATGTGCGTAAAGTTTCCCTATAGCTCAACTCAGTTCTGTTCTGCTGCGCGATACCTTCATCAAGAATGGGTCGCGCAATGCTTCTAAACAATCCTAGGGGGGAATGCGTCAGAATGTAACAGCAAGGAATACACTTCTGGCACATTGAGAGGTTTTTTGTCATGCGATTTTTACACACCATGCTGCGAGTGACAGATTTGGGGCGATCGCTGGCCTTTTATTGCGACGTTTTGGGCATGAAGCTCTTGCGCCAAAAAGATTACCCCGATGGCAAATTCACCCTTGCGTTTGTGGGCTACGGCGATGAGTCAGAACAGACGGTTTTAGAACTGACCCACAACTGGGGGGTAGATACCTACCAACTGGGCGATGCCTATGGACACATTGCCCTAGGCGTGAGCGATATCTATACAGCTTGTCAAGATATCACCACAAAGGGCGGCAAGGTGACGCGCCCCCCTGGCCCTATGAAACACGGCAGCACGGTCATTGCGTTTGTAGAAGACCCTGACGGCTACAAAATTGAGCTAATTCAATTGGGGGTGTTGCCCAACGTGTCTAGCCCAGAAGTGCTAAGTGCCGCAAAAGTCTAAAAAAAT
>JAGVDA010000193.1 GCA_020058975.1 Thermosynechococcus sp. WC_1
CATATTAATCACCCCCCCCTCACTATCGGCTATGACTTATACTGGTTCTCGTAATGAAATTTGTAGAGACTTAATGTCTATTATACGGGGTACCTATCAATCGGCTCTCATCCTCCACGCAAGATTATAATGAATTGATGTTATACTAAAAGTCTAAGCCCCGCCACTTGGGGCGGGGAACCTTACGCTGGGGTTACAAGGGAGCGCTTAGCATCCCTTTGGTCAAGGGTGGGGTTGAAGCCCCACCCGCGAAGGGCCAGTGTCGAGCCATCGCCTGCGGCGCGGCTCGACGCGGCTTCACTGTATCGGACGTTATATGCCCTGCGGGGCATATTTGCATGATCATGCTCTTTACCGGATCATAATGATCTGCATACCCTATTTTAGATGATATCCCTATTCAGCACCATATGAGAAATTGGGCCATATATCCCTAAAAGGCTAGAAAGTAAAGCATTGTAACCCTGATTGAAATTCGCAATCTCACATAGGCAGCCAGAATCTGGCTGCCTGACAACTAGAGTAACGGCTCATGGCGCTGACCGGACGGTCGGCCACAAAGCGCAGCCACATAGACTCATCAGGCCCTTGAGTCTCGCGCGCCAGCAGGCCATAATAGGCCAATGCCTTGGGGCCAGAGTCTGCTTTGGGCAGCGCCAGCTTGTGAAGGCGATGCATGTCTGGCGCTGGTTCATAGCGATGCTGCTTGGATTGAGCCAAGCGACTCCACTACACTTCATCTCATCGACAAAGCCTAGGGTCCAGCTGGGCTATGGCTGTGCGAATGGTTTCGCCACTGATCCGTCTCGATAGGTTGACGCTCGGTGCCGCTACAAAGCTACTTTGCGGCTGGTGACAGAGATGTTGGTATAAGGCCTTCTCAGACGAGAAGCTCCAAGATTCAGTCGGCTTACAAGCTCCCAAAATCTTGGCTGTGACCGAGATCTAAAAACAGGAGGGAGATTTTACTCTAACGGGCTAATTCTAAGATAGTTTTCTTAAATTCTATGACGGATTGCGTACCTTTATGCGGTTTTACCCTCTCATGCGGTGCATGGTGTGATATGTAGGATAAGTATGACCTGTAGGAGAAATATGAGTTGTCTAACAATGGACACAATCTGCATTAAGGTTTCTTAATCCAGGCTTTGAAAAGCTGAAATGCGGGAGCGTTATCGACTCTTCTTAGGTTTTGTCGCAGCTTCATTTACTGCTGGGACTTCTTTGGCCTGATCCCAAATAAAGTTAAAAAGTTTTCTAGCACTTTCAGCAAACCGTTCGTCGTTAATAACGATGACACGCGGGGATGGTTCCCAACACAAAAGAGCTAATTTTGATCCGTAAATATAGAAGGGGTAGGGTGAAAAATATTCATCTGGCAGAATTCTGTATGTATTAAGAGGAGGAATGAGATATGGATCATTGGACTTCACCAACAAACGTTGTTTGATCTTCGCTTTCTTACGTTTACGTATTTGTTCCATAAGATAATCTCTTTTTAAGCTTTTTATAGCATTTCCTTCATCCAAATGCGCAATGATCATCTCACCTCCTGTATCGCGCAATGTGTTGTATACATCCTCAATCAACTGCCTCAAGGCGCCTGCTCCCTCATAAGTCTCGATAATCCTATCTTTCTTTCTCAGGCCAGAGCTAGGCAAAAACTCCACGCCAGCATCTTCAAAGGCTCTTTGTATTTTTTCAAGTGAACCCCGATGTGCGGTCACATCACCCCTTTCAATTTTGCTGATGCCGTTACTGGTCAGTTTGGTCAAGTCGGCAAGGTCGCGTATTGTCCAGCCCAACAGGCCTCGCGCAGCGCGTATTTGAGCAGCATCGATCATGGGTATTCCTCAATTGGTAGAAGCCTGATATATAAAATACATCTTTTCGTTTGAATTTATCAAACTTTAGGTATATAATCCCACTAAAAATGGCACGGAGACAGAGTGAGGGCTATGTACTTCGCAGAGCCTGTGGAATCACATCTGGGCTGCAGCTTATTATACTGCCTTGGTTTCGAAGGTAGCACAACTCTCTCAAGAGTTTTCCACGACATCTCAATTTCGACCATCCTTGCTTCCGAAACTCTCTATCGACGTTTTTTTTGATGGTGCTTAGAAGTAATTGTTAAATAAGACATAATTGCTATCTAAAAAATTTGACTAATTATTTTTGATGAGTTTTGAACAAAATCAATGAGCAAAGGAACTCCTTATATGAAAACTGTGTACTAACGAACGTGACAGAGATTCATCCAGCTTGTCTGTAACGAAATGGTCATGGTAGGCGACAGGGGATCATTAGTCGGCGGGCACATTAGCACCATGAGATACGTTCTAAGAGTAGAGGCGGTAAGAGTGGGCTGATAGCATCCGGGGAGGGGGGGCAGGAATGGGTAGAGAGTGGCCATATGGCCGGCGCATGAGCGAACGTCAGAAAATGGAATTTAGGGCTTATGCCCGGAATCCGGCGGAATTAGCTGAGATTAATGAATTTCTGAGCAAGTATCGGCATCCTATCGCCAGTTGCGCAAAGCCTGGAAAAACGCCTGTCAGAGTGATTTTCGGAAGTAAGTGGCACCGTATGACAGCTACTCTATATTAAGGCCTATCCGTTAGGCAGCGGTAGGATTGAGTCGTCCAACAAGTTCATTTGTCATGTGTGGCTCAAGCGCTCCGGAGTCTGGTGGCATGAGGAAAACAGCAATCAGATGTTAGCGCTGCGCCAAGTATAACGGCACGTTCAACCAAGTGTTTGTGCGTCATCGAAAGCGGCTACGGGAAGCGTAGGAAGGACCGAATGCTCCTAAAATAAGCCCAAAAACATCGAATCGCAAACTAGGAGGGGCTATGTCAAAGCGAATTGTACTTGAGCTTACTATTGGCCAAACGCATGGCACTGAGAACATCTATTTTTCGAGCCAGCAAGTGCAACGTTTGCTTAATGAATCTGCCCTCCCGTTTGCCCTCTTTGAGGGGGTCGGCTCTGAGGGCGCCCATCTTCTTCCTGAAGAGATTTCTAGAATCGAGATCATCTGGAATGAGACTACCCCTACTCATGGCAACCTCGAGTTATTCTGCGCCCGCCTTAGCAATTTTCTAAGTAAAGTTGCCAACAAACCAATGTCACAACGATGGGCGCTATTGACAGGTTTTGCTTTTAGCAATAACTCACTATATTCGATTTACATCGAACTAGAACTCACAAAAAGTCATTCAATCTTGATAAATCCCAAAGACTTCTTTAGGCGTCAACTGATCTTCACTGAAACGAAGGCTTTGCCGCACCCTAATAAGTGTCGCCAATTAGTCAATGATTTCCAGGAAGAACTTAGTAGTTGGTATGAACGAGCAAGATTGTTTCTCGGCTATGGGCGAAGATCAGTTTCTCATGATGTAGATTTGCCTAAGGCTGATCGCGTTTGCACAGGTGTAAATCAGTTATTTGAACTATATGATCATCGGGGTGGATGGTGTGCTAGATGTATTCGATACTTTAATTCTGGGGATGATATTGTTGCTTATCACCCGTACGGAGGGATCTCTAATACTCTCCTCCGTGAGCTTGAGCTTGAAAATGTACTTAACTGGACCCTATACGTTCATCGCGACTGCAATCTACCAGAAGGAGTAAGCCCGGATGTCATGGATGCGATTCGTCTTAACTTACTCCTTAAGTGTCAAAGTTGGGAACTAGAAAATTTGGCTAACTTGACATTTTATCGGGGACATCTCAATAAAAACATCGAGCTCCGTTTTATCCTCAGTCAGCTATGTATTAACGTAGGCAATGAAGCAGGTGCAGTAATTGAGCTAGCGAAGGCTACGATTAGTAATGCCGGCTCAAATAAAAGCGAGATGATTGGTCCAGTATTAGATTTTCATATGCCTGCTGTCCTAAACGGTATGCCGCACCAGGAGATTCAAGTCTTGTTAGGTAAGGGAAATCGAATGCGAAATATAGGACAGCCAGATCTCGCAAAGCAGCATTACGAACGGGCTCTATGGCTCATCAACAATAAAATATGGATACAAAGTCACAAAGCAAGAAGCGAAAATGCTACTATGCGTCGTTTAGCGACGGTTACAAAGAACGTCTCATCACGAGACATGAGAATAATAATCAATAATACGAAAGATCAGCAATATGGGTATCGGACGGCACTCGGAATCAGCGGGTATAACCATTTCAGAAATACAGAGTATTACAGAGCTGAAAAGAGCTTTCGTGCAATGTTTGAGCAAGAGCCTGACGCAATCGCTTCTTGGTGGCACAAAATGGCTGGATGGCTTGGACTGGGTTTAGCTATGTATGCTAATAATCAAAAATTATATGATAAAGCTCTAATCTGTTGCTTAAAGGCCGAGTATACTTCGGCTATGCTAGGTTTACGTGTGGATGTTACAAGAGGCATCAGCGAACAACTTTTCAGCCATGGATCATTATTGTCCCCCTCAGTCGTTGTGCGAAAAATCGGGCAGGAAAAAGAGGTTCTTAAGGAAGAGATGGAGGATATTCGGCGCATTGCACTTATCGATAGTGGTTTACAGGAAGAATTGCATGCAGAACTCAATGGCAGGTCGTGGGTGTAGGAACTCACAAGCAAACAACGGGAGCGTCCCTCTTTATCTTTTGGATCTCACTGGCTCTTCGGTAAGCCATTCTAAACTTCGACCGTTTTTAGAGACAACACCCACAGAAATTATGACCGATTGAAATTTACATGCTGCTTCTCAATGAAGAACAATGATCTATTTATTTCTCCTCAAAAAGATATTCTTAACCCGTTGTTCCCATTCCGATACAACCTTAGCTAACCTTCCTTGGTACTCCTCTGAGGAAATCCATTGGTCATAATTTCTGAGTTTTTCGGGTATTTCTATTTCTGCTTGTCCACGCTGATGCTGGATGCCAACGGCCTCAGTCAAGGCATCAAGTATCCGCACCTGCGTATCAGAAAGCCTGATGACAGGCTCATGGGTGCATTGAAAATACTCTGATAGACACCTTCCCGCCAACCTCTCATGAAACGAGCCTGATTGATAGCGATCATAGGTAAGTGCATCCCAGGCGTTTCGAAGAGGGTACCATACCGGACTTATGCTTCTTTCTTCACCTTGCCCCGCCTTAACTGACTGTAGTGAAGATAGCTCATCGCGAATAATACCTTCAGGGTATGCCTCCTTTCTTTTTTCCCTTCTCGCCCATTGCTCTTGCGTGATAAATTTCCGAATATCACTCACAAGGTGTTCATGAGAAATCTCTTGTTTACCCCCATCCTGCTGTTCCTTCCTGAGTGGAGTATGCGGATTACCCTCTGCACTCTCCTCTTGAAGCTTGGCCTGACTAGATTTTTCTAAGCCCGGACGTCTCCTCTCTATAGGAAATCTGATAATGTTACCACGGTCTTGCTCCATACTTCATCCCGTAACCCATCGTACTGAATGGGATTACGAGATTACCCGCATTATAAATTCTGTCAAGTGTTTTGTCAAAAGTATGTCCTGGAGTCTGGTACAAAACTCCTAATCCTTTGACTTCGCAATGTAAAAGAGCTTGAGCATGTAAGAAATTACAGCCAGATAAACGTTTTTGCAAAATTGAGAATGCCTCGCGTTTCTTCATGTCCCACATGGTATGTTCTTTTTAAAACCGAGAATACCCTCTCAACCGCAGTCCGTTTATCATAAATACTTTTTTTGATACTTCTTCCTTTTGCTTTTAGCTGCCAATTAAGAAAGATTCCTCCCTTATCTCCCTTTTTACCTCTATACGTTTTTCTGATGGGAATTGCTGATTTTGACTGTAATGTCCTGACTATCCAATCTACGATATTGCCATCATCATACCCTTTATCTGCCAGAATATATCCTGCTTTTTGTAAATATTTTTTTGCTCTTTTCAAAAGTGGAATCGCCAGGGTACTATCAGAGGCATTGCCATTGGTGACGGTTAGGGCAATGGGAAATTTTGTTTGCGCATCAATCAGGAGGTGAAGTTTAAATCCAAATGCGTCTTTAAAGCCATTCCATCCTTATTGACGAGCGTGCGGTTGGTAAATGGTTATGAAGAGGACTCTGACTAGTGCTCGTTACCCGTATGTTCCTCCTTTTCAAGCTATTGATTTTCTTCAGTTTTCTTGACAACAACACCTCTTTACCCTAAGATAGGCTTGTGGTGACAGGGGGAGAGTCAATGATACAAAAACAGATATCTTTACCAGAAAAACTTGACCGGCAAATTAAACAACGCGCCAAGCTTTTACAAGAATCAGAAGAGCGGGTGATTCGCGATTTGCTGTATTTGGGATTGATAAAAACAGTTAGCTCCTGGCGAAACAGCGGTGAAGCCCTCCGCTCTCTTGAAAAGCTGGGGATACAAGGGTCTGCCGATTTAGCCCAAAAGCATGACGACGATTACCGCTATTAAGCTTAAGCTATGGACAGCGCCTTTGTTATTCTCGATTCCAGCGCCCTCATTGCCCAAATCAACGTCAAAGACCTCTGGCACAAAAAGGCAAATGCCATATCTGAATATATCGAGCGCACCGATCGTAAAGTCATCTTGCCTGCCGAGGTACTGGCCGAGACACTTAATCGCATTGGCAACAATATTGGCAGACAGGATGCAGTTCTCGCCGGTAATGCCCTCCTAGAACGAAATGATACCGGAGATATTCTGATCACCCACAGCAACATAGAAATTCTGAGCGCAACACTTACTCTTCTCAATTCGGTTCGGGAGCCCCAAGACAAACGAGCGTCTTTTGTTGACTGTTTGGTGATGGCCACTGCAACCTTCTATAACACACGGGAAATATTTGGTTTTGACGCGGTATTTGAGCGGAATGGCTTCTATTTACCTGACAACGCCGAGAGACAAGCAGCGTAAATGCTTTATCAATCAATTTTGACCACACCACTGTCCATCTAGGGTATACGCTAACTTGACGTCAGGAGTGCCACCCTCTTCCTGTCAGAATAGAGTCTGTTTTTCCATTACTTGACAATAGTGATCCCAAGTTAAAGACTCTAACTTAGAGTACAGAAATGATTTATAGTTCCGCGTCAACATCTCTTCGTCGGCTACTCGCGGGTCTCTATCCGCTCTAACCGGCAACTCGTGCGATCAGTAAGCCAC
>JAGVDA010000380.1 GCA_020058975.1 Thermosynechococcus sp. WC_1
AATCAGCACAATTAAGGCAGCGCCTAAACTCACGAGCATGTGGGTTCTGAGTCCGGCAGGCTTGCCTGCAATTTGGCGATTCCAGCCGATTAACCCCCCAATGATGACCGCAACCCCTAACCGCAGGCCAGTGTCTCCAAAGGTCTGGAGATAGATTGAGTTCATGGGGTTGCCTCTGCTAGCGCTTTGCAAAAGCTGCGGTAATCTGATTTGACCTGATGGCTATAGGCATGGGCATAGGCAAGCAGTGGCTGATGCCATGAGGGATCTTGGGCAAAGGTGATTAGGTCATCTGCGATCGCAGACCCTTGACGACCGCTACTGCGCAACTGTCCCCAAGCCACCACATTGCCCATCGTGGTCATTACCTTCTCAAGGCGATTCACTTTGCTTTGCTTAAGATTTAGGCGATCTTGAGTAGGCTGAAGTTCTTTGAGCAAAAAAGACTGTCCGTCAAAGGTAACGGCACCTAAAAGGGCAGGCGGCATTCCCTGAACGCGCTGCTGTACCGATGCAACACGCTGGGCGGGGTGATCCCAGACAGGCTGTTGATGCTTTAGGTAAGGCGCTAAGGCAGAATCTGACTGGGCTTTAAGATCTAATAGGTAATTTTGGTCGGGCGAACCGTTCCCTTCTACAAGTAGGGCATAACGCTGAATCCCCAGACTGCCTGTCCCAGCGATGCGATGGGTAAGGTCTAGCACCTTAAAGACTTCAGCAGTCAGATGCTGAAGTCGCCACTGCTCCATAAAGTTAATGAGACGGTTTTTCTCGTCGGTTGGAATGGCGGTATGTTTGCTATCGAGGATTAGCTGCCGTCTGCCGTTTTTAAGGGTTGTACGCTCATCTAAGAAGGATTTGCGATCGCGCCTCTTTAAACTCACCAGTAAATCTTTGACCATACCTGTTGCGGTTTCACGTTCAACGGTACGCGCCTGTCCGGTGGCGAGGGCAAGCGTGTAGCTTTGCAGAAAGCGATCGCAGAGCGTCAGCGCCGATGCTTCATCTAGGTCTAAGCTTTGGGCTGCAACCAATACGCTGGTGAGAAAGCGTGCCAGTTCCCAGGTACAGGGTGCTAGGGCTGACTCATCAAAATCATTGATATCAAAGTAGGTGAGGCGATTATCGCCTTTGTAGGTGCCAAAGTTTTCGAGGTGCAGGTCGCCACAAATCCAGGTGAGGGGCGCAGTATCGAGCGGGGTTGCGGTCGGCCAATCTTCATAAAATAGGTGGCAGGTTCCGCGTAGGAAGGTGAACGCAGATTGATCTGCCTGCATTTTCTGATATTTGAGGGTAACAAGCTGAGGGTCGCGCGTCTGATTGAACTGCTGGATCCGCTCAAAAACGGTCGTCATAGTTTGAGGGTATATTTTATTTTTCTGAACTTGGCATGGCTGAAGATCTTTTCTGCTGTGCTTTACGCAGGTGTAAATTTGAGTGCCACGCCATTCATACAATAGCGTTTGCCCGTGGGGGGTGGGCCATCAATAAAAACGTGACCGAGGTGTCCACCGCAGCGGCGACAGTGGACTTCAGTACGAGTCATGCCAAACTTACTGTCTTCGGAGGTACCGACAGCCTTTTCAATGGGTGCATAAAAGCTAGGCCAGCCTGTGCCACTGTTGAATTTAGTGTTCGCGGTGAATAAAGGTAGGTTGCACCCCGCGCAGTGGTAGGTGCCTTTACCATACTGATGATCTAGAGGGCTGGTGCCAGCTTGTTCTGTGCCGTGTTGTCGCAACACATAAAATTGGGCTGGGGTCAGAATTTTGCGCCACTCTGCTTCGGTTTTGGTGATTTCAAAGGGCGTGGTGGCGGTGGCCTTTTCTTTGTTGCACCCCGATAAATAGTGAGATAGCCATGCGGTGCCAAGCATTGCAGCACTCGCCTGTAAGAAATATCGTTTTTTCATGATTGAGTGCAAAATCTTTACTAGAAACAGCCTACGCTAAACCTCTGAGGTTGGCATGAACCCTTCATTAAGGCTGAATGAGAAGGGGCAAAATTTAAGTTTGCTTTGGCTAGCGTTTGTTATGCGGTGGATTGAGGGGCGATCGCCTTTCTGCTCCAGATATCATAGGAAAAGACATCTAAACGCCACGTTTGCATGATTGCCCTCAGTGAATTTCTCCCTTACCTCCAATCTATTCTTGAATCTTCTAAGAAGGATTGGGGCGATCGCTATATTCCCACTCAGGCGGAATTGCCGCTACGGGTACCAACCTATGAGTCATCCTCAAATGATCTAGAGCAATCCCAGTCGGCAGAAAAAAAACAACGAGAACAGTTTGCTGTACTAGATGGATTGCGAAAATATGCACCGGAACAGGTTTTACTGGTGGGTAAGCCTGGTTCGGGAAAATCGACGGCGCTGCAGCGGTTGCGATGGGAGGAAGCGAATCGCTGCGCTCAGGCCATTGAACAAAATCAGGAAACGATTCCGCCAATTCCAGTTTTGCTAGAGTTGCGAAGCTTGGGCGATTCGGTGTTGGAATTGCTCCGAGAGACACTGGAATGGAGTGGGGTTGATCTGGAGGAAAAGGCATTAAAGACACTATTACGAGAGAAGCAATTTTTGCTGCTGCTGGATGGGGTGAATGAGTTGCCGAATGATTTGGCACGGCAGACAGTGGGTAAGTTTAGGCAGTTATGTGCTTCAGCAAATGTGCCGCTAATTTTCACGACGCGGGAGTTGGGGGCAGGGTTCGACTTGGGTGTTAGTCACAATTTGGAGATGCTGCCCTTGTCTGAACTTCAGGTGCGGGAGTTTGTTCAAAAACAGTTGCCGGAACAGGGGGATATTTTGCTGCGGCAGGTGCAGGGGCGATTGCGGGAGTTGGCTGAAACGCCGCTGTTGCTGAAGCTATTGTGCGAGGTGTTCCGACACAATCAGCAGCAGGTGCCTCGGAGTAGAGGCGAGTTGTTTCGTATGTTTGCGCGGGACTACGACCAGATTAAGCCGTGGGATACGGTCGCAGCTTCACCAGGATTCCGAGAATTTCGGGATGAGTTGTTGCGAGAATTAGCGGCGGCGATGATGCAGGGGGAGCAACCGACGGAGTTGCGTTTGCAGATTGGCCGTGATGAGGCAGAGCAAATCTTGGAAAAGTCTTTAGCTAATCGGGTAGAAGGAGCGGGGCAAAAGGCAAAGGAATGGCTGGGGGATTTAATTAAGCATCACGTGTTGCAGATAGCCACAAACCATAAACAGATTGAGTTTCATCACCAACTGTTTCAGGAATACTATGCTGGAGAATGGCTGTTTTTAAAGTTGAAAGATTTGAGTAATGATGAGCTGAAGTACCACTATTTAAATTATTTAAAGTGGACTGAATCGTTAGCGATGGTTATGGCATTTGTACAGTCTGAACATCGGG
>JAGVDA010000498.1 GCA_020058975.1 Thermosynechococcus sp. WC_1
TCTCTTGGATAACTTGCCATTTAACATTGAAGATGGGTTGATTTGACATTACCATCTCTCATATAACTTCCTGGTGTTATTAAATCCACGATCCTTAGATATTCCCTTTACCTTTTTTGCTCACAGTATGGGCGCACTGGTCAGTTTCGAGTTAGTGCGCGAACTGCGTCGTCAAGGTTGTCCTACTCCTAGCCACCTATGGGTTTCGGCACTTCGTGCGCCTCAATTACCAGATCTCAATCTGCCTCTTCACCGTCTGCCAGAACCCAAATTTATTGAAGCGCTCCAACAGCTCAAAGGCACACCCGAAGGTATTTTACAGAACGCAGACCTGATGCAGCTTCTATCCCCAACCATCCGAGCTGATTTGGCGATCGCCGAAAACTACATCTACTCTACCCAGGAACCTCTGCCCTGTCCAATTACAGCCTTCGGTGGAGAAAAAGACCCAATCATCCGTCCAGAGGAACTAGCGGAATGGAAAGCACAAACTCAGAGTTCCTTTCGCCTCCAGATATTCCCTGGCAATCACTTCTTTCTGCACCATGACCGCGCGGACGTGCTGAAGGCGATCTCCGAAGAACTCACTCAACCCCTCAGCGTTAAATCCTAGAGGAACGAACGATGGCTTACATTGTTGCGACTGCAACTGGTTTTCCCGACACCTACTATCCCCAAGAGGTGTTAGCAACGGTCTTGCGAAAATACTGCATGACCATGCTTCTCGACTTTGACCTCGACCAGATTGATCGCTTCTTTAACAACGTACAAATCAAAGGGCGCTACTTTGCGCTTCCCCTAGACTCCTTCTACGATCCGCCTGGATATGGCACCACCGCCCCCCTTGCCATCCAAGCTTCTACCGATCTCTGCGAAACCGCCGTCACCACCTTATTAGCGCGCGCCAACCTCACCCCCCAGGATATTTCCCAAATCACCACTACCAGCCTCACCATCGCCATTCCGTCCATAGATGTCCGGCTCATGAATCGGATGCCCTTCCCAAGCCATCTCAAGCGTTTACCGATGGGGAATATTGGCTGCTTGGGCGGTGCTTTGGGGCTATCCCGCGTAGCAGACTACCTCCAAGGTCATCCTCAAGAAGCCGCTATTTTTATGGCTGTTGAACTGGCTTCAACCCTCTGGCAAGGTTCCTTACAAGGCGATCTGCACTACATGATCAGTCGCCTTCCTGAAGAACCTATTTTGTACAGCGATATTATCTCTACCCTAGTCACTGCTGCCCTCTTTGGCGATGGTGCAGGTGCGGTACTGATGGTGGGGCGCGAGCATCCTCTTGCTAAACCTGGTCTTCCTCGAATTATAGATAGCCGCTCTGCTTTGATTCCAAACTCAGAGCATTTGATGGGCATGGAAGTTGTGGATACCGGAATGCGGAATATCCTGAGACCCCAAGTGGGTGAATTTGTCAAAATTGGGGTGCGTCAAGCCGTCGATGGACTGCTTGCCCGACACAATCTCACCCTCGACCAGATCTCTCACTGGATTGTGCATCCTGGTGGACCCAAGGTGATTCAGGCCATTGAAGAAGAATTTGGCTTGGCAGAACACACCCTCCAGCTCAGCCGAGACACTTTGGAAAAAGTGGGCAATCTTTCTTCTCCTACAGTGCTGTATATGCTCGATATCTTTTTGGCAGGCGAACAGCCCTCACCAGGCTCCTATGGTTTGCTAATCGGCATGGGACCTGGATTTTCTCAGGAAGCCTTGCTTTTGCAGTGGTAAATGTGTAATTCCACCCCACCCATGTATTGCATTTTCGCAAGGAGGAACAAAGAATGGATTTGAATCGCAAAACACTATTGATTACTGGAATTGGTAGCTTCATCGGGCAACGCACCACCGAAATGGCGATCGACCGAGGAATGAACGTGGTGGGATTAGAGCCTTTGCCAGAAGCGGCTCAGCAGGCCGAAAAGAAAGGCGCTAGGGTGATCATCGGTTCGGCAACGGATGAAACGGTGCTTGAGTATGCGTGCAAAGACGTTGATATCGTTTTTCACACTGAGTCCATTACTCAAGCCAGCGGAGATTTAGAACAGTTCCGTTTGACGAACGTTAAAGGAACGATGAACGCGGCAACTGTAGCAAAACGGTTAGGTGCTAAAGCCTTTGTACATCTTTCTAGCGCTCTGGTTTATGGATTTCAGTATCCAGATCAAATTACAGAAGAGGGAAGTTTGCGCGGCGAAAACAATCCCTTTTGCCAGACTAAAATTGAAAGTGAGGCAGCAGTTTTAAAGCTTAATGATCCTTCAAGTTTTGGCGTAATTGCATTACGGGCAGGAGATATCTATGGTCCAGAAGCAGATACTTGGGTTATCCGTCCACTAACGCTCATGCAGCAAAAGGTATTTGTTTTAATTGATGGTGGGCGCGGAACTATCAATCATCTGTATATCGACAATCTAGTCGATGGAATGTTGCTTGCGCTGGAACAAGAGGCATATGGAGAAGTCTTCAATCTTACGGATGGTGCTCAAACCAGTTGGAAAGACTATTATCTGCGTCTTGCCGAAATTGGCGGCATGCCTAAGCCCATTTCAATGCCTAGATTCTTAGTTAAAAAAGCAGCTCAGTTTAAAGGCAAAGAACTTGATATTTCTCCTGAAGCTATTGATTTTATAACTCGCCAACATTCATATTCTACCGAAAAAGCGCAACGTGTACTGGGCTTTAAGCCTCGCATTGACTTAGATAAAGGGATGGAAAAAACGGCTGAATGGCTCAATAAACATCCAACTTTGTGCCCTCGTTAAGGCGCATTAAAATCTTTCCATAATTTGTAGAGAAGGACATAAAATCCATGCTTGACTATCCAAATCAGTCTCATCAAAATAGCCTTTCTCCTCCTACGCCACCGCTAAAGCGCAAAATACTAGTCATCGACGATAGCTTACTATTGCGGAAGCTTTTGGTAGATGAACTATCGGGCGATCACTTTGAAGTCTATGAAGCAGAGGATGGCCCGACTGGACTCGCAAAAGCCGCAGAAATTAACCCTGACTTGATTTTGTTGGACTTTATTATGCCCAACATGGATGGGTATGAAGTATACAAAGCGCTCCGAAAACAGTCTCAGTTTGAAAGTACCCCTGTGATAGTAATGTCTGGCAGACACGATGAGGTGGTCGAAAAGTTTGGTCATCCTTTTGGGAAATATGACTTTATGCCAAAACAGGCCAGCCGCGACCAGCTCTGCGATCGCATTAATACCGTACTCCCTCTAACAATGAATAGCGCAGAGACAGATACAGCATCACCATCTGTCAATGTTGCTGTGCAAGATATTGCCGCCTTCATGACCCACCTCGGTGAACTAGAAAGCCGTCTGAAAGATAGAAAAATGGAGCCTCTTCTGCTGCCTCCGTCAACGAGTTCTAAGAACCCATTCTTCAGAAATCTGCCCGTCATTGTAATCACTGCTGCCATTACAGCGACAGGAATTTTTTCATTTTACGGTTTTTCTAACGCCATAACAGAAGCACGTAATTCTGCAGACAAAACGGCGCTGGCCTCTGCTGCAACTAAACCCATTGCCAAAAATATTGCTGCTCTAGGCCGCCTAGAACCTCAAGGAGAAATTGCGCGATTATCTGCTCCCAACTCTCTTGAAGGTAGCCGGATTGAGCAAATCTTGGTAAAAGAAGGGGATTGGGTAAAAGCAGGTCAAGTGGTTGCTATTTTAGATAGCCAGTCCTCCCGTCTCGCAACCTTAGAACAGTCTCAATCAAATGTGTTAAAGGCACAAGCGCAACTAGCTAAAGTACAGGCAGGCGCAAAATCTGGAGATATTAACGCTCAAAAAGCCAACGTACTTCGCTTGAATGCAGAACTAAACGGCGGAATTGCCACCCAAGAAGCCGAGATTGGACGAATTGAAGCGGATCTACGCAATGCCGAAATTGAGTATCAACGCTATAAACAATTGAATAACAGTGGCGCAGTTTCTAAATCCGAACTAGATAGTCGGCAGCTTCGGTTAGAGACGACACAGAAACAGCTTAGCCAAGCTCAAGAATCTCTTAATCGCCTCGTCTCTACCGTTCAGGCACAAAAAAATGAGGCGCAGTCTACCCTCACAAGTATTGAGGAAGTTCGTCCAGTCGATTTACAGGTTGCCCGTACAGAAGTTGAAAGTGCCAAAATGGCAGCAAAAAAAGCACGAGCCGATCTGGACTTGACCTACATCCGTGCGCCCTTTGATGGAACAGTTCTAAAGGTGAATGTTCGGCTAGGGGAAGTCGTTGGCAGTGAAGGCATTATAAGTCTGGGGCGAACCGATCAAATGAACGTCGTTTCAGAAATCTATGAGACAGACATTGCCCATATTCAGAAAGGGCAAAGCGCAATTATAAGTAGCAATGCTTTTTCAGGGCAATTAACTGGCACAGTTAAGCTCATTGGTCAGCAGGTTAAAAAACAGGCAATTCTTGATATTAACCCTTTAGCCAATACAGACTTTCGAGTGGTGGAAGTTAAGGTTGAGCTAGATCCAGAGAGTAGCCGGAAGGTTGCTAATTTAAGCAATTTACAGGTGCAGGTTGTCATTAAAACAACGCCATCCTAGATTTTATCTGTAGGAAATAAGGATTTCAAGAAGTTTATTATTCACCAATTCAAAACTGTAACTACTCTTACGAACCATGTCGTTAAACTCAATTGCCTGACCACGAAGCAAATCTTCAAATATTGGGGTCATTAAGAATTGTGTCGCAGGTGAGTAACCAGCAA
>JAGVDA010000070.1 GCA_020058975.1 Thermosynechococcus sp. WC_1
CGATGTCCATCAGCATGTTTTGCAGGTTGGCGTGCGGCAAGTGCCCGTCAATCAGTGGATTTTAGGGAAACGCTATGGGTCATATACCGCTAACCCCCTCACGCGCTGGCTCAAAAACCGTAAAGATCGGCATGCAGCCCTATTTTTGAATGCAGAAGGTCAGCCCCTAGCCGTAACCGATCTCCAGGAGCGCTGGCAGATTTGGACTGAGGGGCATTTAACCCCCACGGGGCAACCTCCCCAAATCCAGCAGGCTCAGCAAACGTGGTGTATTGATATGTTGTTGCGGGGCATTAATTTAGAGAACTTGAGTATTTTGACAGGGTTGGATTTAATGCAGCTTCAGCCCTATGCTCAACGGGCAAAAGAGAGAACGGCGATCGCCCAGGCCACCCGCTTAGATCAAAAACCGAGCCGTCTGGATGCTTTGTAAAATAGCGGTTTTCTCCTCATTTGTGCTGAGTTAAGGCTGCATAGCCGCAGCTTTACCCAAACCCAGAGCAGTCTCTTTCAAAAGGTCGCGCCAATCTACCTCAAGGCGGGGTTGCTGAGGCTGTTGTTGCCGCTGCACCGCAAGATCTTGAATCGCGTCATACCATAGACCTTCTTCTGCATACACTTCGTAGCGGCGTGGGGTTTTAGCGAGCTTCGCGTTTAGCCCTGCGGTAGGCGCAACGCGGGTAATCCAACCCTGCACACTGCGCTGCGAACCGCTGGCTGTTTCATCATCAGGGCCTTTTTGAGAGCAAATCAGCGTCACCTTCCATAAATAATCTCGACCTTTTTCAAGCGCGGGTAGCCCTGCGCTTGACGGAAGGGTAAGACTGGCAAGAGCGGCTGTGTTGCCCATCAGTCGGAAAGTGGTTTGATAAATAGGGTCAGACTCTAGCTTAAGCGTCTGCTTTTGAGCGGCATACAGCTCAAACCGCGCCCAAGAAAAGGTGTGGTTGGCGTGGTACCAGTACAGCGTGGGATAGTCTGCTGTGGTTTGTCCATAGTTGGAGGTTGGCACGATGGCGGCAAACGTGAAATTATCCTTGGCACAGTCTGTGCGAGTTGCCGCCCCTTGTCGCCCCGCCGGACGCTGAAGCGTGCCAGAGGGTGGGCGATAGCGGGCAGCGCTGGGCAGTGTGATAGGGGTAGTGCTTATCAGCATTGAGGCGACGGCGATCGCAATCCAGCGAATTGAGGGGGTTGTCATAACCATGACGATTACCGTGAAGAATGTGAATGAGGGAGAGGTTTCCAATATCTTCACGGTAGTGGGTCAATGGGGCGATCGCGATGATCTAAACCACACATTACGGTGATGACGATCAGGTGTCCTCCCATTAAAGGCATTTTGGGGTGGAATGGAAGTCTCCATTCTGGTGTTACTATCCAGGTTGGCAAACGCTTTTTGCCCTATGATTCTCTAAAGTTCAAAGCCCTTGTGACTCAACTCAAACCTATTTTGAAATCGAATCCAGTCTCGCTCGGGGTTGGGTTTGCGATCGCAACGGCATTCTGTTTTGGGCTAAGTACGCCTCTAGCGAAATACTTTTTAAATGAAGTTCAACCCTGGACTTTAGCCGGACTGATGTATTTAGGTGGCGGCTTAGGCTTACTTCCCATCTATTTTGTGCGCAACCGCATTCAACGCCCCACCACCTTACTGAAGCGAGAAGACTGGCGTATCGTAATCGGAGCAATGATGACGGGGGGCATGGCTGCGCCCATTTTACTGATGACGGGTCTAGAACATACCTCAGCTTCGGTGGCTTCCCTACTCTTGAACTTTGAGAGCGTTTTTACGGCTTTATTAGCCTGGACTATTTTTAAAGAACCTTGCCATTGGCGGGTACTGCTCGGTATTTTGGTCGTTACGACGGGCGGTATTCTGGTTTCCCATTCGGGTCAATCTTCCGTCGCTTTATCCTGGGGGGCACTGGCAATTTTAGGCACTTGTCTTGCCTGGGCGATTGACAGTAACTTAACCGCACAAATATCTCATCGAGATCCCCTTCAGGTGGCAATCGTTAAAAGTGGTGGGGTAGGGTTGCTCAATACGGCGATCGCCTGGGCTATTGGTCAACCGTGGCCTCCATTTTCAGTTTTATTGCAGATTTTGGTCGCGGGGTTTGTGGGCTATGGGTTAACCTACTGTTCTTTTGTACTGGCGTTACGAAATCTGGGCGCATCCCGGACGGGCGCTTTTTTTGCATTGTCGCCTTTAGTGGGGGTGGCGATCGCCATTTTGTTTTTAGAAGAGCCGTTGACGACTGTCATTGTGATTGCGGCTTGTCTGATGACGGGTGGCGCGACCCTATGTGCTTGGGAACCAGCAAAGGGGTAGGCGAGACTAATTTTTGCCTTCCTCCGGCTGCTTTGGCTCTAACCCTTTGGGATAGTCAATAAAAACCTTTTGTCCAGATTTTAGACCCTCCAATACCTGGGTTTGGGTTTTGACCGAAGCCCCAATCGTTACGGGCTGAAACTTAGGCTTATTGTCTTTGTCAGGGAGGTAAACCCCCGTCTCACCCTTTTGAGTGGCGATCGCCACCGTCGGAATCACGAGGGCATTTGCCACTTTTTTGCCTAAAAAGGTTAAATCAGAATTCATGCCAGAGAGCAACTGCTTTTGCCCCGTCAAAATAGAGACTCGCACCTGAAACGTCGTCACATTTTGGTCTACCACCGCCTCAGGCGAAACCAAGCGAACGCGACCTTGAAACACCTGATCGGGATAGGCATCCACATTAATTTCGACGGGTTGACCGATGCGAATTTGACCAATATCGACTTCCGCAATCTTCGCTAAAATTTCAAGGTTCTGCGCCACTGCCACAATGGAGGTAGAGGTGGCAGAAGAGGTGCTAGAAGCTGAGGTAGTAGGCGTAACAAACGCGCCCACCGTCGCATATTTTTGCGTTACAACGCCGGCAAATGGCGCACGAATGACGGTATCTGCCAACCGCGACTGAACCACCTGAAGCTGACCCACCGCCGAGTCTACCTGCGCTTCGGCCTGACGAATATCCTCAGCGCGGCTGCCCTTTAGGGCTAAAGTGTACCCTGCACGGGTTTCAGAAACATTCGCCTGGGCGCGTCCGATTTCTTCACTACGAGAGCCAGTTTTGAGTAGATTGAGCTTTTGCTGCGCGACGGCTAGATCTGCCACGGTCGTTTGAGCATCGGCACTTACCTCATTAAAACGCTCTAGGCTTATGGCTCCAGCATTTTTAAGTTGAGAATACTGCCTTAATTTAGACTGAGCTAAATTAACACGGGCTTGAGCCGCAGTAACTTGGGCGACGGCCTGGTCAATATCTTGGGCGCGGCTGCCATTTTGAAGCGCTAAAAGCTGCTGCTGGGACTGATTGAGACGGGCTTGTGACTGGGCGATTTCTTCTGGTCTGCTGCCGTTGCGCAATTTGTCTAGGTTGGCTTGCGCCTGCGCGACACTTGCTTGCGCCTGAAGGAGCTGCCCCTTGAGATCGGCCTGATCCATATAGGCAATGACCTGTCCCTGCTCCACGCGATCGCCCTGTTCTACAAGAAGTCGTTTCAATACCCCAGCGGTTTTAGGACTCAAGTTTACGCTTTGGACAGGGGTAATGCTGCCAGTGGCGGCAATCCGTAGGGTAAACGGCTCTGCTTTGACCGCAACCGTATATTTTTCGAGGTCAATTGAAGCGCTATTTCCTTTTACAAGGGCAAAAGTACCCGCCCCAAAGCCGATGACACCCACGCCAACAAGCGCAATAACCCAAGGTTTTTGCCAGCTTACTTTGCCCATTTCACAGATGCCTTGGTCTGATAGAGACGTTACAGTTCTTAACTTATGGTAAGAGATTTATTTAAGATGCGCGATAGGGTAAACCCGTACCGATCACCTCTTTTATATGACGTAGGCCGTGCTGCTTCAGTGCCACCCCTAAGCCTTCTAAAATGCGGCGCACCATCCAAGGACCTTCATAAGTCCATCCGGTGTAGACCTGCACCAGACTAGACCCTGCGGCGAGTTTTTCCCAAGCATCTTGGGCTGTAAACACGCCGCCCACGCCAATGATTGGCACAGTGCCCTGAGTCGATTCCCAAATAAATCGAATCACTTCGGTCGAGCGACTGCGCAGAGGTGCGCCGCTGAGTCCCCCCGCTTCTTGGTCAGGGGGGTGCCCTGTTGCTAAAATTTGCGCTGTCTTTAGCCCGTCACGGCGAATGGTGGTGTTTGTGGCAATCACTCCCGCAAGCTCATAGCGCTGGACTAGCTCAACGATGGCAGCAATATCTTCCCATGCTAAATCAGGGGCAATTTTGACCAAGATGGGCTTATTTTGCACATTTTCTTGCTGAAGGGCGCTCAAAATGGGCGCGAGTTGCTCAACGGACTGAAGCGATCGCAGCCCTGGCGTATTGGGCGAACTGACGTTCACTACCCCATAATCACCCAAGGTAGAGAGCTGCTGAAAGCTTTCGCAGTAGTCCTCAACCGCAGCGTCTAGCGGCGTAATTTTTGA
>JAGVDA010000470.1 GCA_020058975.1 Thermosynechococcus sp. WC_1
AGAAACCTCCGATGAGTGGATTGCTTCTCGCACGGGGATACGATCGCGACGTTTAGCATCGGCAGATGAGTCTTTGGTTGGGTTTGCGGCAGAGGCGGCAAGAGGGGCGATCGCCATGGCAAACCTAGACCCTACAGATATCGACCTGATTTTGCTGGCAACTTCTACACCAGAGGATTTATTTGGCACAGCCTGTCAGATCCAGGCGCAGCTCGGCGCAACGCGGGCGGTGGCGTTTGATTTGACGGCGGCTTGCTCTGGTTTTGTATTTGGGCTAGTGACGGCAGCGCAGTTTATTCGCACAGGTGTGTACAAAAACATTGTGCTGATTGGGGCAGATGTACTGTCACGCTGGGTGGATTGGTCAGATCGACGCACCTGTGTTTTGTTTGGGGATGGGGCTGGGGCAGTGGTGCTTCAGGCAAGTGAACGCGATCGCCTTCTCGGGTTCGCCCTTCAAAGTGACGGCACCCAAAACAGCTACCTAAACTTGGCCTACCAGGCAGAGCATACGGCTTTGACAGATACCGTGGCGATCGGTCGGGGTACCTTTGCGCCCGTCACAATGAATGGCAATGAGGTCTATCGGTTTGCAGCGCGGCGAGTACCGGAGATTATTGAAAAGGCGCTGTTTCATGCGGAGCTGACGGCAAATGATGTGGATTGGCTGCTGCTGCATCAGGCCAATCAGCGGATTTTAGATACGGTTGCCCAGCGGCTCAAAATTCCACCCGAAAAGGTGATTAGCAATTTGGCTGAGTTTGGCAATACGTCAGCGGCTTCGATTCCGCTGGCGTTAGATCCAGAGGTACGTCAGGGACGAATTAAGCCAGGGGATATTGTGGTATCGGCTGGGTTTGGCGCTGGGTTGAGCTGGGGCGCTGCCATTTTTGAGTGGGGCAGCTAAAGTCGAGAATGATAGCTTCTTGCCTTTTCAACGGTGTTGCCTTTTTCGCCATTGGTGCCCCCTTGGTGTTTATTTTCGAGGTAATCAAGTGCTTCATTACCAAACTGATCTCTAATTTGGGCTTCACTGTACATTTTGACTATGCTTAAGGCATAAATTTATGATCAACGCACCATCTAAATATCCCATAGAGAGAAAGTTCTGAGTGGATAACGGGTTTCCATAAGATGTTTATCCCCAAAATCTAAGCTAAGATACTTCATGCCCAATGGTAAAACGTCAAAGTTATCTCACCACCTATGGCAGGACACAGTAAGTGGGCTAACATCAAGCGGCAAAAAGCTGTCGTTGACGGCAAAAAAGCCCAAATTTTTGCGCGGCTCTCACGAGAAATGATCGTCGCAGCCCGTCAGGGGCTACCCGACCCCAACGCTAACTTTCAGCTTCGGTCAGCCATCGAAAAAGCCAAAGCCGCCGGAATCCCCAACGAAAATATCGAACGCGCGATCGCCAAGGGTTCCGGCCAATGGGGGCAAGACAGCGATCGCTGGGAATCCATCCGCTATGAAGGCTATGGCCCAGGTGGGGTCGCCGTTCTCATAGGGGCATTTACCGATAACCGCCACCGCACTGCTGCCGAAGTGCGCTTTGCGTTTACCAAACAAAATGGCAACTTGGGTGAATTAGGCTGTGTCGGCTGGATGTTCGACCAAAAAGGGGTTTTGACGCTTGCCCCCATAGAAGATGAAGAACAGCTCTTAAATGCCCTGCTCGAAGCCGATGCCGAAACCTATGAAATGGTCGAAGCGGATGAAGAGATGCTGGTAGAGGTTTTTTGTGGAGGCGATCGCCTAGAGCAAGTCGCCCAAAGCCTCAAAACACAGGGGTATACTGTCCGAGAAGCCGAACTTCGTTGGATTCCCAATAACCTCGTCGAAGTCACCGACCCAGACCAGGCGCGTAAGCTCTTAAAGCTAATAGATGTCCTCGAAGATCTCGATGATATCCAAAGCGTAACCGCCAACTTTGACATGAATATGGACTTGCTGAGCGCGGTGATCGCCTAACACGCCTACGCCTCTAACCAATCTAAGATCGTGCGCTCAAGGGAAACATGGTCCCGATAAAACTCCTGGGTCACCCATTGCCCTAACGCATCTAAAGCAGAAAACCCTTTCTGAGCCTGCCAAGGAACATTCTGCCCAAGGGGGGTAAGATGATTGCCCTGAAGTCGCTCAATGGTCACAGCATCCGCAAAGCGATCACCCAAAATGACCGCAATCTGACGTGTTTGGTCTAAATCATCATTGCGAAACCGAATCAGCAGATTGTGTGGGGTTGGGTAATATCGCTGCACCAGTCGATAAGTCTGGGCAGGAGTTGGCGTAAACTGAACGCTCGCAGACGCATTCAGCCATTCCACAAAAGGAATGGCGCGGTCTGCGTCAAAATTATTAAACGACATTAAGATATTGCCCGCTCGCTCCGCTTCAAACAAGCTGCCAATCAATAAATGAACCTTACAGCCCATACTGTGGCCTAACCCATAGATCGGTAAAAAGCGATCAATCACCTGGCCTCTATGGAGCCGATTGAGGGTATTTTCAAACTGATTGAGAACTGTCGTGGCGATCGCCTTATGGTCCAAGGTGTTAATAAACGGCGTGGCGATGATGGCATAGCCCTGAATGGCGATCGCCTCCAGCAGTTTGCCATAGGACAGCTGTGGGGCTGCACCCACAAAAGCACCACCCACAAAATGAATCACCGCCGTGGCTGCTTGACGCTGGGGCAGTAGAACCCAATTTTGACCCATTGCCTGCCAATCGCTCATGGCAGTAGATCTCTTGGCTTAAGCGTGCTGGCAGGGCGATCATTACTCCAAGCCCACCACACTTGCCCGCAGCCACAGTGATAAAACTCTTGCCACTTACGGCGGTTATCTTCTGTAAAAACCGGAGAACGACGGTTGAGCCAAACGCTAGTCGCCTCCTGACAGCCTGCTTGACAGCGTGGACAGCAGAATTGAGACGCATGAATGGCGGTTCGAGTCCACTCCGGCGGTGTCGGGTCAAATGCATTCATAAAAAATACCAAAGCGTGCGCTCAGGCTCAGAGCGCAGGGGTTCACAGGTACCATGATGACAAAGATTGTTTCTCTTGCCCATGCCTTAAGGCCCACACCTGAGACCCAAACTTTAGATCTCAATTTTCAGTCTGTTCATTTTGAGCTTTTTTTTAGATTAGAACTTGATACAACTACTTCCATGGAGCGATGGGCGGTTTGTCAATCACTTGTTATACTCTTTAACAAATACGTCCATGCTTGAGCCGGTAGTTCAGGAGTGAATTATGGATAACGCATTTCAGCTTTCAATGGAGCAAGAGTTCAGCATTCGTTCTTTTTCAGATCAGGTTCAAAGCCTCTCCCAAGAAGAAGCCCAGGACTTTCTGGTGAAGCTCTATCGCCAAATGGTGATGAAAGAGACGATGTACAAACACTTCCTCGCCCAAGAATGGGGCATTGGGTCACAGCCCAAACTTACCTAGTCCGCTCAAATTCAATTCAGTTAGGCAGTATTCTCTAAATCTACCTCTGTCTCTTGCTTTTTCTAAGAAAACTAGATCAAGCTGGGGTTTGGGGCTAATTAGAGCTTACTTGTTGAAGTCTCACTCCTCTGTAACGTTTGGCTGGCTTCAGCACCAATCAAAAAATAACTGGATCATTTGCTGCCCTTGCAGTTTCTAATTTTTTAAGCATTGACGGCTTAATTCGATCAAACTCCGTCTTCAAAATTTGTTTGCTTACTGACGGTCGCGCTGTTGAGATGCCTTGTTTCGCCATCACCAGCCAATCTTGAAAAAGCTGTCGTTGATAAGGTGCGATCGTCACCGTTTTTACATTGGCAGGTTCAGACGTCGATTCCGACGCAAAAAACAGCAGTAAATAGTAGCCCTTACTGCTGAGAAGCTTAAGCATTTGCTGACTTTGCTCTAGCTTAAGATCAAGATAACAAGGCATCCATCGTGCGCCAATTTGAGCATCGTGAATCGCCGTCACCCACAGCAACATTGGATGGGGAGCCATGACGCACAAAAAGTGGTTATATCGAGTGCTAAGAAGTCGCTGTTGAATTTCAGCACGAGACAGCATCACCCATAACCCCACAGCCGCTTCTTGCTCTGAAGTCAGTATTTGCGGAAAAGCAATCTCAGCAATCGGTTTATCAGACGGCCAAGGGACACTCCAGCCAGCCTGCTCAATCGACCAGAACCGCTTCTGGGGTAAAGGAATCACCGGAACGTGCGTAGATTTAGAGGCGTCTGTTCTGACGACGGGTTCAGCATCAATAATCGTCTCTTCTGCCTTAGCAGAAGACCTTGATGGAGTAGCCGTACCGTTTGTGGGCAGCGTTTTTTGCTGAGTGCGAATCTGCTCCAAAAGCCCAAGAATTTCCACCATGTCTTGGGGGCGCTGGTCAGGCGTTTTAGCCATGCAGCCCATAATCAGATCTTCTAGGCCTGGAGGGAGCTTCAGGCTTGGCAAAGCATCTGCAAAACGTTTGGGTGGCTTGTTTCGATGGGCCTTGTACCAGCTCAGTAGCGTATGGGTATCTGGCTCAATGGGCATTTTGCCCGTCAAGATCTCAAACATCGTAATGCCGAGACTATAGATATCAGAGCGAGAATCTAACTCTTTCCCTTCAATTTGTTCTGGAGAGCAGTAGGCCAAAGTCCCCATAAAAGAACGGGTTTGACGACCATCTACATCATCT
>JAGVDA010000328.1 GCA_020058975.1 Thermosynechococcus sp. WC_1
CTACATATCCATAGCCAAACCAGTAACCCAATGTGGGTTGCCAGCAAAAAGAGAGGCTGCACTGCAATCAGCCCCAAGACCGTAGCGCCAATCATAAGGCCGTAACAGGCCGTCAACACCCAGCGGGATATATCAAAAACCGATCGCGTCCCTAGACGAATAGTAAGGGTGTTGATTTTGAACTGGCGATCACCCTCTGCATCGGGGATATCTTTGAAAATGGCGATCGCAAAGGCAAACAAAATCACAAAGGCTGTGAGCGCCCATACTTCTGCCGAAAGACGCTGCGTACCGCCTAAATACTGCTGAAAGTGTAGAAAAAAACCAAGATTTACAATAATGCCGCGCACGCCAAAAATACACAGCGCCGCCCAAAACGGGAACCGCTTAAGCCGAAACGGGGGCAGAGAATAGGCCGTGCCAATGACCACACTTAAGAGGACGGTTAACCAAAGGCTAGTGCCCTGAATGGCAGACAAAACCAGGGCGAGTGCCCCCGTTACGCCCACAATCATTAAGCCTTCTTTGCGAGAAAATTCGCCAGAGGCTAAAGGCAGAGAGGGTTTATTAATGCGATCAATGTCTACATCCTCAAGCTGATTGAGTCCCACAATATACAGGTTGGCGCAGAGGCTGGGCACTAGGGCAGTAGCGATCGCCCCCAAAAACGGCAGCCAATCAAAATTTGCCCTAGCCGCAGCATCTGCCGCCAGCGCCATGATGGCTAAACCCGTCACGCTGAGGCTAGTGCCGATAATGGTGTGAGGGCGAGAAAACTTCCAAAGTGTTTTCAGCCACTTAATGGCTTGAGGTAGCAGCATGTTTGATTTTGATACAGCCATTGAACCTGTCCCCTATACTTACCCTCTACTTGGTTGCACGCAGCAATCCATAGCGGATTAAACCTTGGCGATAGCCTGCTGACATATATTGCAGGGCAAAGGCTCCCTGAAGCGTCTGCCAACCCGCCGTCAAAATTTTAGGAATCACGCTAAAGCTGAGGGCAGAGGTAATGACATCATCCCAAAAAGGGGCGACGGCATCTGACCAATCTGCGGTGCGGATGTGCTGGAAGTTTATCTTCTCTGCAATCTCGGCATAGTCGGGCAAGGAAATAACGTAGGGCAAGTGATAAATCCGGTAGATTTTCTCAAGTAGGCCATTCTCTTGAGCATTTAAGGGGCTTTGAGGAGGGCTAACGTCTCGGTGGCACCAGGTCGCCATAATTAAAGTCCCTCCAGGCTTTAGCACTCGGTGGCATTCTTGCAAAAACTTCGTTTTGTCTGGCATGTGTTCGCCACTTTCTAACGTCCACACTAAATCGAAAGATTCATCTGCAAAGGGCATTTGAAGCGCATCCGCAACCTTAAACTGCGCTTGCGCCGATAACCCTGCGGCTTCGGCACGGGCGATCGCCCGATTCGCCTGGACAGGACTAAGGGTAATGCCCGTCACGGTGGCGTTATATTTCTGCGCTAAATAGAGTGAGCTGCCGCCAATGCCGCATCCAACGTCCACAATGCTGGCGGTTTGCTGCGGCTGTGCCCAGGTCAGCAGTTCCTCGATGAGGTCAATTTGGGCTTGTTTGCGATCGCATTTTTGCTTTCCGTCAGCGCCGTAGTAGCCGTGGTGCATGTGTTCACCCCACACCTGTTCCCAAAGGCCAGAGGAGGCATCATAAAATTGCTGAATGCGTTGCGATAGCGTTGATGTCATAAATGAAGTGTTTTAAGGAGATTATGGCGAAATCAATGCCGTTATGAAGGGTGTGCCCACAGAACCCTCTTGATTCTAAGCCACCCGATCAATCTCCTAGCGCTGCGCAGCTCAGCAAAAACACCCTAAATTCGCGCAAGCGTAACCATCTCAGATTGGTCTTGATACTTCCCTTGGCGATCAGCATAGCTGACGTTGCAGGGTTCGCCTTCAAAAAACAAAAGCTGCACAATCCCTTCACTGGCATAAATGCGGCAGTCTGCGCTCGAAGAATTAGAAAACTCTAGGGTCAAATGACCGCGCCAGCCTGCTTCAGCAGGGGTGAGGTTTGCAATGAGGCCAATACGGGCATAGGTCGATTTACCAATGCAGATCACCGATACGTTGTCGGGCACCGCCAGCCGCTCTAACGCCACGCCTAGCCCGTAAGAGTGCGCTGGCAAAATAAAGTAGCTGCCGTGCTGGTCAGTATGGAGTGCGGCTGGCTCTAGGTTCGCTGGGTTAAAGTTTTTGGGGTCTACAATAGTGCCGGGCACATGCCGAAACACCCGAAACTCATTGGGGCTAAGGCGCAAATCATAGCCATAGGAAGATAGCCCATAGCTAATAACTTTATGAGAAACGCCTGGCGTAGCGGCATCTAGCGCGACGGCGCGTACCAACTGCGGCTCAAAGGGCGCAATCATCCCCTGGTAGGCCATTTCCGTAATCCAGGCATCATTCTTAATCACAGGGGTACCGTTGGCGATCGCCTAAAACATAAAAAATCAAGGACAGAAGCTGCGCCGCAGTTCCGTAACCTGATCTGCGCGATCAATCAAAGACTGGGGCATCTCTGGACCTGTGAGAATCATATCAACGTGACGGGGGCGCTGGGCAATTAAATCTAGCACCTCGGCTTCGGGAATTAAGCCTAAGTGAATGGCAAGGCTGAGTTCGTCTAAGACCACTAGGCTAAAGCGATCGCCCACTACAGCAGCCTTGGTGTATTCCCATAGTTCTGTCAACGCTTCCATTTCAACTGGCTCTAGCTCTGGGGTATCAATACAGCGCGGTAGATTGCAGCGCAGCCATTCGAGATGCTGACATAAATGAATGGGGTGATCGGGGCCCATGCGGATGCCGCCTTTTAAAAACTGCACCACCAAAACAGGGGTACCTTGGCCTGCCACCCGTAGGGCTTGAGCCATCACATTGGTAAAAAAGCTTCGGTGCGGTGCGGTGACAATTTGTACCAGCCCTTCAACGGCGTGTTGAATCTGAGGTTCAAGGGTAGGGGTTCGAGTTTCGACCTGAGCAACCATAGAATGTTGATGTCTTAAGTTAAGTGAAAGATGCGCCGTACCAAAGCGTTTGTGAGGCTCCTTGGCAATACAGATATAGCGCATCTGCGTGAGTTCTCAACATAGTTAACGCTATATATAATTATCCGTCAATAGCCTGACGCTAAATCTTTAGCTAACTGTACGGGAATAAATGTGAGGGACTGGGTACCCTTGAGTGGATCTCCATCCCCCGCTATGCTCAAGCAAGACCTTAGCCTCAATTCATTGAACTGTTTGGAGAATGATGTATGGCTTGGCAGCGTCCTGATGGTCGTCAACGCGATCAGCTTCGACCCATCAAATTTGAGCGGGGGTTTACCCAAAATACGCCTGGTTCAGTGCTGGCGCACTGTGGCAATACCAAGGTGCTTTGTACCGTTTCGATTAAACCTAAGGTGCCTCGGTTTTTAGAAGGCACAGGGCAAGGCTGGCTGACGGCTGAGTACCGCATGCTGCCAGGTGCCACACCGGATCGATGCGATCGCGAACTCCTCAAGCTTTCAGGGCGCACCCAAGAAATTCAGCGGCTGATTGGGCGCAGCTTACGCGCTTCTCTTAATCTCAAGGCGTTGGGTGAGCGCACCATCACTGTAGATGCAGACGTACTGCAAGCCGATGCTGGAACCCGAACAACCGCCATCACAGGTGGATTTGTGGCTTTAGTCGATGCCATCAATACTCTGATTCAGCAGGGAGAACTGACAGAATCTCCCATTCTTCACCACGTTGCGGCGGTTTCGGTGGGGCTGCTGGGGGGAGAAGCGTTTTTGGATTTGAATTATCCAGAAGACGTGGCAGCTACGGTGGATTTTAATGTAGTCTTAGCCGAAAACTTAGATATTTTAGAAGTGCAGGGCACTGCCGAAGAGGGCACCTTTACCCGCCACCAAATGAACCAGATTTTAGATCTTGCTGAGGCCGGTATTGGTGAGCTTGTAGCAGCACAGCGAGCGGCACTTCAACTTCCGTAATTCTGAATGCCCACAGTGTTGCCCCTTTATGCCTAAATGGCGATCGCCCCTCAAGCTAATCTCTTCTTGGGCTATTAATGCCGCGCCTCGAATAGTGTAAACTCTGCATGAGCTAACATTGCGAAGGTTATGTCACTCAGATGCCCTATCATCTGGTTGCTTTCTTAATTTCTGCCTTTGTCGTTTTATGGAGTACCCCGATTGTCAAAAAAATTGGTCTTAAGAGCGGCTACGTCGATCTGCCCGATCCGCGTAAAGTTCATAAAAGACCGATGGTTAGACTGGGGGGCGTCTCTATTTTTATCGGCAACGTCAGCACCTGGCTCATCATTTGGATCTCGGGGGGATTTAGTGAGCTACCTTTGACCTCAGCCTATGAACTGCTGGGCGTTACCTTGGGTGGTCTTTGCTTCTTTCTCATTGGACTGCTCGATGACCTGTTCACCCTCTCTCCAATTTTACGATTGGTGATGCAGGTGGGCGTGGCTGTTGCGGCTTGGTATGCGGGGGTCAGTATTGATTTTTCGACCATTCCGTTTCAAGGACTGGTCGAGATGGGCTGGCTCAGCCTCCCTATTACGGTCATTTGGCTGGTGGGGATGGCAAACGCCATAAACTTCATGGATGGCTTGGATGGTCTTGCCGCAGGTATTGCAGGCATTGCTGCCGTCATTATGCTCATGGTCAGCCTGTTTATGAAACAGGATGTTGCGGCGGTTTTAGCAGCGGCGCTCGCAGGGGGCGCACTTGGGTTTCTGCGCTACAACTTTAACCCTGCCCAAATTTTTATGGGGGATGGCGGCGCATACTTTATGGGGTTTACCCTTGCGGCGCTGGGCGTCATTGGGCTGGTCAAAAGCGTGACGACTGTAGCGGTGGTGCTGCCCTTCGTGATTTTGGCTCTCCCCATTGCTGATACCTCTGCGGTGATTCTGACGCGATTAAGTCAAGGGAAGTCGCCCTTCACCGCAGATAAGCGCCATATCCATCATCGTTTGCTTCAGGCAGGGTTATCGCAGCGCAGCATTGTGCTGTTTTTGTATTCCATTGCTTTTTGGGTGGGTAGCCTAGCCACTACGTTTGCGGGTTTGCCAGGTTCTAAAGCCTATGCCATCGGCGCAACGCTATTGCTGGGGTATTCAAGCTGGCAGGTGTGGCGGCGCATTCAAGAAAAATCTTCTGAGAAATAATGGGCGAAATAACCGGCTGTTGCAAGGATTGCTATGACTCAAGGTGCTGAAATCATCTGTGTAGGGACTGAACTGCTGTTAGGAGAAATCCTCAACTCTAATGCTCAGTTTTTGGCGCAAGAATTAGCCAAGCTCGGAATCCCTCACTTTTTTCAGACGGTTGTTGGCGACAATCCTGTGCGCATTAAACAGGCGATCGCCCTGGCCTGCCAGCGCTCCAGTATCATCATCTTTACCGGAGGGCTAGGCCCCACGCCCGATGACCTAACGACCGAGGCGATCGCCGACTTTTTTGAGACACCCCTCGTTGAAGATGCCGCCATATGGGCCATCATTGAGCAAAAATTCACTGTTCGCGGCATTGTGCCTAGCCCCAGCAATCGCAAGCAGGCACTGCGACCCGAAGGTGCCCAGCCCTTGCCGAACCCAACGGGCACCGCGCCTGGTATTGTGTGGCAGCCTAGATATGGACTAACGCTCTTGACCTTTCCTGGGGTGCCCCGAGAGCTGTACCCCATGTGGAACCAAACCGCCATTCCCTTTTTAAAAAGTCAGGGCTGGGGAGAAACCCAGATTTTTAGTCGAAATTTACGCTTCTGGGGGATTCCAGAATCGACCCTTGCTGAAAAAGTAGCGCCATTCCTTGAGCAGAAGTCCCCTACCGTTGCGCCCTATGCTGGTCGAGGGGAAGCGCGGCTGCGCCTCTCAGTGCGCTCAAATTCTCAGTTAGAAGCTAATCAGGCGTTAGATAGCTTGCAGCAGAAAATTCAGGCGCTGTGTGGACAAGATTACTATGGCTCTGATGCCGATACCTTAGCTGCCGTTGTAGGGAGGTTGTTAGTGGAGCGATCGCAAACCGTTGCGGTAGCAGAATCTTGTACAGGCGGCGGGCTAGGCCAAAAATTAACAGATAGCCCTGGCAGCTCTGGCTACTTTTGGGGCGGCGTAATTGCCTACGACAACCGCGTTAAGCTCAAGCTTTTGGACGTGGATGCAGTCACCTTAAGCACTCAGGGGGCTGTCAGTGCGATCGTTGCAGAACAAATGGCTGTAGGGGTTAAAAATCTCTTAGAAACCGACTGGGGCATCAGCATCACGGGGATTGCAGGCCCAGGGGGAGGCTCTGAAGAGAAGCCTGTTGGATTGGTCTATATCGGTCTAGCCGCGCCAGATGGTAGCGTTACTCATCAAGAGTATTGCCTTGGCCTTGGACGAGGACGCGACTGGATTCGAGACGTAAGTGCATCCCATGCCCTTGATTTGCTTCGGCGTCAGCTATTGGACAAAAACTAGCGAACGGATACGGCGTGGGTCTTCGCGACCCATTCTTAAGCTATTGTTAAGCTCAGTTTACCGACGGCGCAGTAGAAATACTGTGTTAAGATTTAGTAACGAAGATTCATAAATGTATTTCACCCTTTTTAAGGGATAAAATACAGATCCGTACAGTACGGCAAGGAGCCATTTTCCAATGGAGTATTTAGAAAAGATACTTGATGCGCTTAAGAATCTGACCCGTAAAGTAATTGATGCGGTTTTTGGGCCTGAAGCTGAGCCAGAGTTAGAGCTGATTCCAATACCAGTTCGTGATCGTAATTTCCGCTAAAGATATCTTGCGAATTGAGGGCTAGTAATGCTCAGCATTTTAGTCCTTCATGGACCCAATTTAAATCTCCTGGGTGTTCGTGAACCTGGGATTTATGGTTCCACCACGCTATTAGAAATCAATACATCTCTTGCTGCATTAGCAGATAAGCAAGGCGCTAGGGTTGAAACTTTTCAGTCGAATCACGAGGGCATGCTTGTAGACGCCATTCACAGCGCCCTTGAATTTCATCACGGTATTTTGATTAACGCTGCGGCCTACACGCATACCAGTGTGGCTATTCGAGACGCAATTTCAGCGGTGAAGCTTCCGGCTGTTGAGGTGCATCTGAGTAATGTGCATCAGCGTGAGGCATTTCGTCACCATTCCTATCTGTCTGCAGTTGTGCTAGGTCAAATTAGTGGATTTGGCGCACAGAGCTATTACCTTGGTCTTCAGGCTTTGCTGACGCATTTACAGCAGAAGTCGTTTACAGATGCGTCAGCAAGCTAAGACCCAATGATTAGGTGTGGCAAAAAAGTTAGCTTTTTGCCGAAACGCCGATTGCTAGCACTCTTACAATAATGCTCACCACAAAACAGGCGCTCCAGATCGTCATCACGTTCTTGAGGTTGTAGCGATCTACATTCTGCCATCCCCAGATAAACGTATAGATCCCGCAAATAATCCCAAAAACACCCTTCAGGGCACCTTCAGCAGGGAAGAGTTTAATTAAAACAATAATCAAACAGACCAAGCTGCCAATTCCTGCAACACCACCCAGTAAACCTAATAGCGCAGCCATACGTTTCCTCAATAATGTGATTGTTTGAGTTGCTCCCTAACCTTTTACAGCCTGTGTTGGGCGATCGTTCGCCATCAATAACAGAGCGCTCCAACAGACTGATCATCAGAATGGGTCTACGTTTAGAAAATCACATTAAAGAACCCAGTGATAAAGTGCTTCACGAAAGAACAACAATCGTATTAGCCAGTACATAATAAAAAGCACAACCATGAGGGCTGATAGCCCCGTTTTCTGTTCTGCCAGTCTGCAACGCTGAAGAATCCATCGCCAATGCTGGGTGGGCGCAATACTGATGTACCCCATTAAAATCAGTACGATCACCGCTAGCGGAGCAAAGGCATGAATAACCATCGCCTGCTGCCACTCTCCTGCCCCTAGGGCTTTGATTGCCCGTGTTAAGCCACACCCAGGACACGGTAAACCCAGCCCATGACGAATCGGGCAGGGCCAGCTTGGTAAACCCAGTGAAACGATCGCCAAATGTACGACAGAGAAACCTGTAATGGCTCGACAAAGCGTTCTGTTGCTGAGCAGTGGCGCTAAAACAGGTGTAAAAAGTCCAACGGTTTTCACGGCGGTTTTGACACAACCAACATGGGCTGTATTAAGAAAAGGTTAAGCACACCTGAGGGCATCTCATAAAATAAAGAATAACGTTTGTGCAATCAGTTGCCTTTGTTTTATGCAAACTTTCTTCCGACAGCTTAGGATACAGCGGTTTGTTGGGCGCTATGGCGCAATGTCCCTGGCAATGTTGCTTTGCGCTTCTTCTGCGATCGCAGCGGATCCGTTTCGAGTAGGCGTAAAGGCCAGACCGATTGGACCATCTTTGCAAAGTGCGTTTGAAGATTTTTTCCGGTACGGTCGGTATCAAAGTTCTAGCGAAAAGCTGACGAAGGCTGAGACTGAAAACCCCAATGAGCCTTTGGTCTATACGTTACAGGCGGCAACGGCCTATCAAAATCGTCAGAAAGAGGCGTTTTTGACAACGCTGCCGAAGATTAGAGCGGCATCTCAGCGGATGGCGACGAAAGATTCAGCGCGATCGCATCTCTACCAGGGCATTGCTCAAGGACTGGAGGGTTATTTTCTCAAAGATAGCGTGACGGATCTGCCCAAAACGCTGACCTACGCAAGTTCGATGCTGCTAGAAATTGATAAGGCACATCGGCTCTCACCCAATGACCCTGAAATTAATTTGTTTGTTGGCTTTGTCAACATGGTGCTGAGTAAGCATGATGAGGCGCTGAAAAATTTTCAAAAGGCGGGTCCGCCTTATTTAGCATTACGCGGGCAGGCGTTGGTCTATCGAGATACCAATGACTATGCAAATGCTCAGATGGCGGTGGATAAGGCGATCGCCATTGCTCCACAAAACCCTGAGCTGCTGTACCTGAAGGCTCAAATTTTGGTAAAGCAAAAGAACCCAACTGAAGCGGTGAAGTTTTTTGATCAGGCTTTAAAATTGGGCACTCAGCTACCAGAAGGTACAATCAAGCAAATTAAGAAAGAGAGAAGTTCTCAAGTTTCTGGATAAGTATGGCTACGGAGTACACACAAGTCTTAAAATTTCTCTTCTGTAAAGGTTTTTGCCATATACCAATTCATCAATCCCCTCTCGGGAGGGGCAGGGGTGGGTTAGTCATGGCGCTACTGACTAACCCACCCCGCCCTACGGGCACCCCTCCGAGGAGGGGATTTTTCTCAGGATTGTGTGTACACATTAGGCAAGTAGGGGCGCACATATTTTGTCCCCCATAACGCTTTCTCTAGATCTGATCGAGCTGGGGGGCTAGGGGCTGATCGGTTTGTAGGGTGACGGCAAGTGCTTGTTCTGAATCTGTGAACGGTTCAGCCGCTTTAATCTGGCTTTCGAGGAGGGCTACGGTGGCATCGGCAATATCGTTGGTGCGGTGGTTGAGGCGATCGCGCAGTGCCTCAAGAGGCGCAGTACATTCCACAATTTGGATAGGGATTTTAGAGGCGATCGCCGCTTCTAAAACAGGCTGCCGTAAAGCATGGCGATCATACTTTGCATCTAAGATCACAGGCCAGCCCTGTTGTGCCAGCATTAGCCCTAGCTCTAGTAATGTCCCGTAGGTTTTTTGCGTCATCTCTGGCGTGTAGATGCCGCTGCCGAATGTGCCCCCGAGATCGCCACGCTGATGGAGCGGGATTTCGGCAAGATGCTTGCGCAC
>JAGVDA010000100.1 GCA_020058975.1 Thermosynechococcus sp. WC_1
ACTTAAGCTCACAGTCTGATTTGATTCGGTATCGAACCCTCCAAACTTGCCACCCAATGCCCCAAGAGCCTTCTCTAGCTTCTTGCCTAGCGCAAGATCACCTGAATCTCCCTCTTTTACTCGAATGAAGTTCTCGCGGCCTAAGTACTGATCAAAAAGCGTATGAATTGCAATTGTTTGAGCGCCCTTTTCTGATTCATTTTTTATCGCTCGATCATAGTCTTTGTATGACTCAAACATTTCAGGATAAACGGGAGTAGCGTTAAACCCTTTCTTGTTAAGTATTCTTGCTAATTCTTCGGCAAACGGCGTTGTAAAATTTCGCTCGCGCCGCTCGGCTCCATAAACATTGTCTCCTGACTGATCAGGTAGTCTTCGCCCTGGGGGAAGATGATCAAGAGGAAATATAAATGATGGCTTGTTGGCGTTGCCACCGGATCTACTTGGAACCGAAGTATTGCTCAAAAGCAGTTGAAGCGCCTTGTTTGCAATATCGGTAGACCTTGACTCTTCTAAGAAAACATTAGCGTTTGAATTTCCTCTATACGGGTCGCCTTGCCTTCTGCTAGGGACTAAATACTGCCCTCTGAAATCGGTCGCACCTTGCAAAAATTGTTGAGTTGATTTAACTACAGCCGGATTGCTTAAATTCTTGAGCAATGCGTTTATTTCTGCCATCGAGCCAGGGCCAAGTCTAGCAGCAGCTTCCTGAATTGAATTTACAGGCGTTTTCTTTAGGTTAGGCTCATATTGAACGGTCTTTATGGATTGATTTCCTGCAAAAACAACGTCTGTCAAACTTTTGCCGTACTTACCTGACGCAAGCCGATTGAAGATCGAAACTGCAACATCCGTTTGATTTTGGAGTCCTGCCGATTCTTGTAATGCAGTCAAGGCAAGATTTGCCTTATCTCTTTCTGATATCCCAGATATCCCAGGGCTAGCCACTCCCCCAAGCTCACCCGTTAAGGCTTTGTCTAGCCCGTATTGACTTTGAGTAATTTGGTTGGCAAAATTCTTTTCCCCTAAAAGAACGTCTCTGATCTTCTTCTCGGACAGTTCCCCGTTAATGCCATTTTGAACTGCATCATTGCTGATCTCAAATAGCTTCTGAATCCAGTTTGAAATGCCGTCAACAATCTGAGTAGCACCTTCTGATGCCAATCCTGAGATTCTAGATTTAATGTCATTCTGGAACTTAAGCGCTTTTAGCTCCCCAGCCGTTTTCTTCATCTCATTTCTAAGATCATCCACGGCATCCTGCACCGCCCTACGCTGGTTTTCGATGCTCAGTTGCAATTCTCTATTTTGTTGAGCAGTCGAATTATTGAAGTCGATCGCCGCCTGAGCTGCATTTTCTTGCGCTGCTTTTGCGCTGCGCTGTGCTTCAGTGAGCGTTACTTCAGCTTGAATGACATCGTTTTGCGCTTTCTCTGCGATCGCCTTTTGCTCCAGTATCGTCTGAAGCGAACCTTTGATTTTGTCGCTAACCGACGAACCTTTGATTTTCTCTACAGTCTCTGGCGTGATGGTTTCAAAGTTTTGATCATACTGCTTGAGAATAATATTGAGGTTGTCAAGGTCAGATTTATCAACCTCTGACGTGATTTTGTTAAGGTCTTTGACGTTCTCTTTGAGTCGCGCCAACTCCTTGGTTGCATCGTCTACGGCACGGTTTGCGTTATCTACGGCAATCTGGCGATCGCCAGCAGCCCCAAGCGGAGCGCCTGAGATGCTTCTAAGCTGCTGTTGCAACGAAGATCTCCGGTTGGCTTCAGCAACCTGAGCTGTCTTGATTGCGGCTTTATCTAGCTGGAAGTTGATTTTTTCATAGTTTTTCGCACCGGAAGCGATGTCGTTATTGAGCTTAACTTGCTCTGCTCTCCAGTTGGCTAGCAAGGACTCAATAGCAGGTAGCTCGTTTTGCTTAATGCCGTAGAGCGGATCTGATTTGTCAAAGTTGACGATGCCATTTCGGTATTTCTCTAGGCTGGTAACCGTGCCATCAATGGCAGTCTTTCTCTTGCCAATGTCTGCATAGCTCGTGTTGTACTGAGATTGCAACGCCGCGACCTTCTCCTGCTGCTTCTTGATGACTTCAGGATCTGCGCCGCCAAGAGTGAAAGCACTCAGCTCAGCCGATGCTTTCTTGATCTCTTTGTCTAGATTTTGGATGGCGGGGAAGTCTGGCTGCTTTCGGAATTTGTCTAATTCTGCCTGGGTTTCGATGAGTTCTTTTTTGTAGTTAGCGATCGTCTTGGCACCTTCGGTTACGGCGGTGTCCTGAGTAATCTGATCGCCATAGCCGTAAGCTGAAATCCCCTTGGCTAGCAACGTCCCTGATGGAGAGATTATATTCCCCAGCGTATCAGCAAGAGGACCAAGTCCTTCTTCCTTTTTGCCAATGGAGACAAATAGCTCGTCAATCGAATCTTTAATTGAACTGACCCAATTCCGAGTTCCGGATGCAACTTCGGTTTCTTTTCGTAGATCCGCAAATGCTTTCCGCGTATTTTCTAGAGACTTATTGAGGGTCTGAAGATCCTCCCCAGCAGTGTTAATTTCCTCAAGCTTTTTAGCAAGAAGAATAACCCCTGCAATCAACGCGATAGGCCAAGCAACTCGAACGACAGCAAGTAAGCTTGTCTTAAATACATTGAGCGCAGCCGTTCCCTTTGCCCAAGATATTGATAAGGCTTCATTTAAGGCAATCTGGCCTTGGACAGTGGCAGAGAGAAGACCAAATGCGGCATTTAATGGGCCAAATACT
>JAGVDA010000132.1 GCA_020058975.1 Thermosynechococcus sp. WC_1
ATGACTTCAAAAATAAATTCATAAAAGAAGTTTATAAGTCAAAAGAGTTTAGGAAAATCACAAAGAGTGAGGCTTGCTTAATACAGGGATTTCCTAAAGACTTTAAATTGCCGGAGTCAAGAGCAAGATGGATGAAACTAATTGGAAATAGCGTTTCAGTCCCTGTAATTGATAAATTGTGCGCAGCTATTCTTGACACTGGTGTTTTTAAAAATCAACAGAAAGATCAAAATACAGAAGCTTGCGTATCTAATAGACACGTCAATATCTTAGAAGCAGATTGAAATACAGAAACTTTTTAGACCTGATCGTTACACTCTAGAGTTGAATTGGCGTACTTTGCTTTTACTTCACATTGGGTTCTGGCAAAACTGCCTTAGCAATTTCCTGAAGCTGAAAAGAAGCTGGAAAAACACCTTCTTCCTTAATTCGCACAATATCTTCCGAGGGGATTTGCAGATTCATCTGGGTTCCTACGGCGCGTACAATATCGCCTCGATCAATAATGCCTGCCACCGCGTCAGCAGGGGAAAGCACCGTAATAAAAGAGAGCTGCTCCTGTTCTAGACGCTGAATCACTTCCGGCATGGAAGTGGTTTCACGAACGGTCGGTATATCTGTGAGCGGATGTGCAATCTCTTTAACTCGACTTACATCCCATTCGCTGCGCTCTAGAGTGTTGAGGTCATCAACATTAATCCAACCTCGATATCGTCCGCCAGAAGCAGCAAAGTAGGCTGGGGCATGCACCACTTCAACCACATAGCTATCGGCAAACGCTCGCACAGATTGCTCCGCATCCACTACCCGAAAGTCTCGCGTCATGGCGTCTTTGGCCTGAATCTTAAGTAAACCTTCTTGCAAATCTGTAAAACGATCATAACGAGAAGCCGTGCGCAGCCCAAACCAACCCAGCAGCGCAATCCAAATGCCGCCAACTTGCCCTAAGAGTAATGTTGTTAGCAGCCCCAAGACAATAGCGACTATTCCTAGCGCTTGCCCAGCTCGCGCTGCCCAATGAACTCCCTTAAATCGACTGCCCGTCACCTTCCAAATCACGGCTTTTAAAACTTGCCCACCATCTAAAGGCAAGCCTGGGATGAGGTTAAAGAGCGCCAGCACCAAGTTCATGTGAGATAAGTCATCGCTAATGACGTGCCAGGGGGTTTGTGGTGCAGTAAACCGACTCAAAATCGCCATTAAGCCAAAAAGACTCAAGCTGACCAAAGGGCCTGCGATCGCCACCCAAAAGGCTTTTTCTGGCGTTCTGGCTTCACTATCAATCGAGGCAATTCCCCCAAACAAAAATAGGGTAATGGAATTCACCTTAGTGCCCTGAGACTTTGCCACAAGACTATGACCTAGCTCATGGAGTAAAACCGACGCAAACAGCAGCAGCGCCATTGCAAAGCCTGCTCCCCAAGCTTGCCAAGTTTCCCACACAGGATATTCTTCTTGCCAAGCGAGACCGTTTGCGAGGGTTACTAACCCCACAATAAACAGCCAAGATGAATCAATAATCAGCGGAATGCCAAAGATCGACCCGATTTGCCAACCTGAACGAGTACGCCCTTGCATTGCTATAGCCTTTGTCAAAGTTGACTGTAATGTTTTGAGCCGTCAAAGTGAGCAAAATCAACCCATAGCTCTATGGTAGATAATCTTACGAGACATGCCCGTTGATTTCTGTTGCTATTTCTCTCTCTTCTGGCTGAGAACGAAGACCTTCCTTTTAGAGAAACTGGGACAGAACAAGGTATTCTTCTCTCGCTCATGGGGCTGGGTAATTATGCTTGGGGGTTCAATTACGGCAACCCGTATCCTCAAGGTAGTTACGATCTGCCGCCCAAATTGTTAAGTTTGTTTACATAAATTAATTTTGCTGTTAACCCAGCCTAATAAAAATAGGCTTGACCTACAAAGCAGCCTCGCACTTCAACCGCACGCCAAAGGATGGGCTATACCGATGAGCATTAAAGATAAGCCAAACCCCTCCCGCTCCAGACTCATTGGCAACATATTGCTAGGGGTATCAGGGCTATTTCTTCTCGGAAATCTATTTTTGCCTGCGCTACTGGGGCCGCGTCCGACGGGTGCGCCCTATAGCCTGTTTATTCATCAGGTGCAGGAAGGGGAAGTTAGCCAGGTTTCTGTGGGTCAAAACCAGATTTTGTATCAGCTCAAGGGAGAAAACGGCGCGCCAGGGCAGGTTTTAACCACCACTCCTATCTTTGATTTAGAGCTGCCCAAACTTCTAGAGTCTAAAGGCATTGAGTTTGCCGCTGCGCCACCGCCGAAAAACGGCTGGTTTACAAGCCTATTAGGGTGGGTGGTTCCGCCACTGATTTTTGTTGCCATTTGGCAGTTTTTTGTCGCCCGTGGGGGCGGTGGCGGACAGCAAGGGGTTCTCTCCATTGGTAAGAGCAAAGCTAAAGTTTATGTAGAAGGTGAATCTGCCAAAATCACCTTTGCCGATGTGGCTGGGGTAGAAGAAGCCAAAACAGAACTCGTCGAAATTGTAGACTTTCTCAAAAGTCCTGGGCGTTTTACAGACATTGGCGCACGGATTCCCAAGGGGGTGCTGCTCGTTGGACCTCCAGGCACAGGCAAAACGCTGCTGGCAAAAGCCGTTGCAGGGGAAGCTGGCGTACCATTCTTCAGTATTTCTGGGTCTGAGTTTGTCGAAATGTTTGTCGGCGTTGGGTCTTCACGGGTGCGCGACCTGTTTGAGCAAGCCAAAAAACAGGCTCCCTGCATCATTTTTATTGATGAACTTGATGCGATCGGTAAATCCCGCAACAGCGGCGGATTTTACGGCGGCAACGATGAGCGGGAGCAAACCCTCAACCAGCTTTTGACCGAAATGGATGGCTTTGCGGCAGGTGATGCAACGGTCATTGTTTTAGCCGCCACCAACCGGCCCGAAAGCCTAGACTCAGCACTCCTGCGTCCTGGTCGGTTTGACCGTCAGGTCTTAGTTGATCGCCCTGATCTTGCGGGTCGTGAGGCGATTCTCAACATTCACTCGCAGAAGGTGAAGCTAGGGGTAGATGTGAACTTGAGGGCGATCGCCACTCGTACCCCTGGGTTTGCAGGCGCAGATCTCGCAAACTTGGTCAATGAAGCGGCACTATTGGCAGCGCGGAACCATCGCCTGACCGTAGCGCAAGAAGACTTTGCCGAGGCGATCGAACGAGTGGTGGCAGGTCTAGAAAAGAAAAGCCGCGTCCTTAACGAAACAGAGAAGAAAATTGTGGCCTATCACGAAGTGGGTCACGCCATTGTGGGCGCAATGACAACGGGCAGCGGTCGTGTTGAAAAAATCTCAATTGTGCCACGGGGCATGGCAGCACTGGGCTATACGCTTCAGCTCCCTACCGAAGATCGGTTTTTGAAAGATGAAACTGAACTACGCGGTGAAATTGCGACCCTCCTGGGCGGACGCTCTGCTGAAGAAATTGTGTTTGGCAGCATTACCACAGGTGCATCCAACGATCTACAGCGCGCTACCGATCTGGCAGAACGCATGGTTACAACCTACGGCATGAGCAAGGTGCTCGGGCCATTGGCCTACCAGCAGGGGCAACAGTCTATGTTTTTAGGCAATGGTTCTTCTAACCCTCGACGGGCGGTGAGCGAAGAAACCTCTCAAGCCATTGACCGAGAGGTTAAGGAAATTGTAGAGGGTGCCCATGAACAGGCGCTGTCCCTTCTCAGAAATAATCGAGAGCTGCTAGAAACGATTACCGCTCAACTGCTTGAAACTGAGGTAATTGAAGGCGAAACGCTATATGCCTTACTGGGGCAGGTTAAGGCTGCGGCTGAAGCGCCGAAAACTGTACTTGTCTAGCTTCTAGCGAACATTAAGAACCCTTTAGATCTCTCCTTTGCAAAGAAAGCTGGCACCACTTTAAAAAGTTGTGCCAGCTTTTTAAGGCCAACGCATTGATTACTGCCTGAGAAACCTACGGTGTATCAGTCTTAAAGTCTTTCTTTAGCCAAGGTTTTTACCATAAACAGATGCATCAATCCCCTCTATCTCCTATCGGAGAGGCTACGCCAAGGGGAGGGGCAGGGGTGGGTTAGTCAATGGCGCTACTGACTAACCCACCCCGCCCTACGGGCACCCCTCCCGAGAGGAGATTTTTTTAGACCTGTGCGTATACGGTGTCCTTAGAAACACAGCGCCAACCATTCTCCACGTCCGTTTCTAGTGCCTGAACACTGCTGTTGATTAAAGCAAGCTTTTTCTGACGGGGAAGCTGCTTGATGGCATACTCTGCCTGCAATGCCTCTGTTTTTGTTTTAAACAGGCAGTAGGCCAACAGCGAGATCGGTCGATTTGCCCTTGTGTATCGCGCACCTTTACCAGCATTGTGTGCCTTGATGCGCTGTTCTACGTTTTTGCTATATCCCGTATAAAGCGAGCCGTTGGCACACTGGGCGATGTAGACATAATGCTGTTCTAACGGCTGTGGTTCTGACATAAATAGCTGCGTGACTGGTCAGACGGCACGTTTTGCTTGTTCAATGCGGTTTTTAACCTTATGCATAATCTGACCACGAAGGGTACACAAGGGTTGGAATTCTGCGCACAGTTCTACTTTATGAGACCACACGGGTTTTAGCGGCAGCTTTAGAATGCTCGGCGCAGAATAATGATTTGAGACATTGATGCCCATGACGGTCTTGAGCAGATAGGCACCATACACCACGATTGTCAGCGCGATGAACGCTTGGGGCAGCTTACCAAAACTTTGTTTCATATTTTCATTGCTTTGATCAATTCTCCCTATTATAGGGAGCTTAACTGTGGTGAGTTTGCGTCCGTTTTGCCTACGCTTACTTTGACAGAACATTGTCAAAAAGAGAGGTGAGGTATTTTGAGCTTTTTCCCTCTCTTTCAGCGGTTTGCCAGCCTCAAGCCAAGAAAGAGGCTGGGGCTTGGGTTGATTGCCAGAGTTTGTGCAGACAGAATTCCACTTGATTCGCAAACGTCGCAATAAAAATCCCTTCATGGGCATCCATACTTTCTGCTATCCAGCTTCCTTTGAGGCTGATTTCCACGTAGTCGTTATCTACCGTAGAAAAGGAGATAAACGGCTTGTGTTCTGCGCCAAGCAGTTGCTCTAAGCGAAAAAGTCCAGAATCTTTAGCAGGCATTAAAAAAGAGGCTTTACTGGGTTCAAAGTATAGGGTTTGACCTGCACAGAGCGTCATTGAAACGCGCTGCGCGACCCATAATTCTAGGGAGATCTTTAGCCGCTCCAGTCGGAATCCGGTTTCGGTATAGGTTAATTTCAACATCCTGTTGCCTTCGATTGAGAATTAGTCTGTAGAGAATGGGTCGTTGTCTTGGGTTTTCCAGAATTGCTCTGAGAATGCAATTGCCGGATGCATCGGAGCCTTGGGCTTATTGCGGGGTGTCATACCAATTTCATGGAGCAGGCGATCGCCCTTTCTAGAGTTACAGCGCTCACAGGCTGCCACGATGTTGTTCCAGGTGTGTTGCCCGCCCTTGGATCGAGGAATAACGTGATCTAGGGTGAGGCGCTTGCCGCTGCCGCAGTATTGACAGCTATAGCCATCTCGCCGCAAGACTTCTCGACGGCTCACAGGCGGCACCTTCCAATGCCGTTCTGGGTTGCTGCCAACTAGACGAATGTGTTCTGGCACTTGTAGTACGATGCTGGGTGATCGCACCTCCCACTGTCGAGGGCTGCTGTATTTCAGAGACTCTGCCTGTCCTGTGACCAGCAAAACCACAGCGCGTCTGAGGTTAATACGAGCGAGGGGCATGTAGTTTTTAGAAAAGACCACCACCGAGTTTTGCAGGACGGAGGGCTGCTTTATAGGCGGCTGTGGGACTTGAGCTTGAACGTGCATGAGTAAAACTCCTCAAAAAAATAACCCCCGCTTCTGATGTTTCAGGAGCGGGGGTAGGCAGGTGTAATGGTCTTTGCCTTATTGTGGCGCTAGGTTAAACCTGCACCTCCCGCTCTGGGTTCTGCGATCGCGATTCGTCCATTCGACGAGGGACTTTATAATGCTTAGGCTGCCCAGTAGATACTGGCTCTCAGATCCAAACGGCGCGATCGCTCTGCTCACCCCTGGTTTGGGGCAGCAGTGCATGGCCTGTGAGTGGACTGAGGACAAGATAAACATGGTGGAAGGCGGTTGCAGGTTATAGATTAATTCGTTTTTAATACTACACTTGTAATATCAGTTTGTCTACTGACTCCAAACGAAAGATTGGGTGGCCACGGCGGCAAAATACGAGTTTTGCCGACTGGAAATCCATTCCAGTCGGTCATTTACACAGTTCAGTACATTTCCTTAGACTGACGCAGCCTTGCTGCCTGAATATTGCTCACAAAGCGAATCTTTAACAATACTGGCTAATGTCTTCGCCACATTCATCCGCTAGATAGCACAGCGCTCGAAATCTTAGTGAAACCACTTCTTCAAAGAGAGGATTCAGCTTGCATAGGGGTGGAATATGAGCAACTTTGCGCCCGAAAAGGACAATATCTCTTTCAAAAGGACACTGAGCAGGCACCCATCGGCAAATGCGGTGTGCGAGGGTTTCGTTCTGGACAGAGAGCCGATCTAGCCACTCGCGAATAGGACTGAGAGGATCAAAGTTACAGTTGCCCTTGGGAGAGCCACCCGACAAGACGTTTTCCATAAAAGCAGCCTAAGTAAGGCTAATGAAATATCTATGGATAAACGTAACAGAATATTTACAAAACTAGCATCAGCGTAATTACCTACGCTTTGTCGTAATTTCCGTAGGTTTAATTGAGGAACAAATTGTGACCGATTGGATTGTTTTATAAATCTAAAAACGCAAGTGGTTGGCTCATATTGGCGGCGAAGCCAAGGATGCCGCGATCGCAGTGTTCATAGACGAGTTCTTGTTGGGCATCAAAGAGAAAGGTGCCGCCGCGCTGGGTCAGGTAAGCTGCGTCTGGCACATAGGTGTTCCAGTGGGGTAAAACCTCTGCCATATTTCGCAGCCGTAGGGTCGCAAGCTCAAAGGGGCGCTGATAGCCTTTGCCCCCAGCAAACCGAAAGAACGATCCTTTAAGGGGTGGTAAGGGTGCAGCTTTTACCTCTTCTTCGTCTTGAATAAGTTGGGGAGCCTTGCGATCGCCGCGATACCCTCGAAAGACTTCGGTAAGGGTGCCAGGGCTACCCACGCCTGCACACATCAGCATGAGGTTAAGCCATGCACTTGAAGTTGTTGAGAGGAAGGGTAGCTTTAGCGACAGCCCCGAATAGAGGTTAAGCTGGCGATGCAGCGCTGCGGCTGAATCGACAAACAGCCATTCTTCAGGAAAGCCCGTGAAGCCACAAAACGTTTGACCGGAGGCGCGATCGCCAATGCCAACGGCACGCACCGCAATATTTTTAGCCTGAAGCTGCGCTGCCTCACGCCTAAGCCACCAGGCATACTCAAGGCTATCAAAGTCACCCAGTTGAGGCCAAAGCAGCACAAGTAAACGCGGGGCAGCTTCAGCGTCGGTCAAAATCGGAATCGTTGCGCCATCGCTCACCCGTTGACGAGAAGTTTGACGCAGCGTGTCGTAAAGCGAGTTAGAACTCATAATAAAGTCAATAAGTCAATCCGTAACATTGCCTCTTAAAGCTTTAACCTGCCCTCGTTTCGTTTTACTGTCGATACGCTTACGGTTCGCGCTACGCGAAGGTTTAGTTGGCTTTCGCTTTGGAGGCGTG
>JAGVDA010000069.1 GCA_020058975.1 Thermosynechococcus sp. WC_1
AATAACCCACCCCTGCATCAGTTTGTATATGGAATATTTAACGACGCTGAATAGAATACAGACCACGAACCGGAGGGTTTGGCACCAACGGCGAAGCCGAGGCAATGAGTACAGGCTCTCGTCCTACCGCCACTGAAAACTCGATACTACCCTGCTGAAATACCACCGTCGGCTCAGCACGATTGCTAGTATCAATATTTTTGACAAACAGCCGCCCACCAGACAGAGAGTCCCCAATACCGACGGTTCGGCTCGTGGGTTCATCTGGCGCTTGTACAATAGCGCGAGGCTGCCCACCCATCACAACGACACCCGTTACTTTTACATTGGCAGGCTCAGGGGCTTTAGGCAGTTCAGGAAGCGTTACACCTGCTGCGGGATCAATTTGACCACCAGAGAGTGGACTGTTAGGTTCCTTAGATCCACCCAAGCTTCCCGTGATGCCCTTTAGGAATTTTTCATAACTGCTTGCGATGCGGTTGCCAACTTGCTCCTGAGTAGTGGATCTTGACCCTCCTGGCGAAGAAGACCCACTTGATGCAGAATTGCCGCCTACGGATGCTGTCGGCCCTACAGAGCCAAACGGGTCAGTTCGCCCACTCTTAATCACGCGCAGTCGATCATCTGGATTCGTGGGTCGTGTTAACGCAATCTTAGAAGGAGAATTAAGCGTGGCTGGCACAGATGGAGATGGAAACGGCGCAGACGCGACAGGCTGAGGCGATGGCTTAACGCTCAAATCCTCCTTAGACTCTCCGCACCCAATCACTGCAAAGGGTACCAACGCAAGGGTTAAATATAGGGGGACTCGATTAAACCGCACCTTCATCTGTCTATGCCTCACCGTGACCTTTAAAAAACTTAAGTCTTGAAACCTGAATACTGTACCGTCTGAATAGCCTGCCATCAAAGGCTAACTTATAGCGTTCAAATTGCCCATACAACTCAATGAGGCAATATTTAAAAATTAGGTCTTAAAACGTCACTCCATCGTAAGAATAGAAATAACGGCTTCTTTACCTAAGGATCACGGATTTAATAACCCCCAACTTTGACCCTCTCCCCCAGCCCCTCTCCCAGAACGGGAGAGGGGAGCAAGAATCTTGTCCCCCTTCTCCCGCTCTGGGAGAAGGGGTTAGGGGATGAGGGAGTGTAAAGCCGTATCGCTGTTAATCAAATCTCTAGGTTATTTAATTCATGATCCTAAAATTTTCCAACGTTTCGCTCTCCTCAACGATTAGAGACCTATATGTCCCAAACAGAAGGGAAAGTTTATATTCTCGGCGCTGGACTGGGTGCGATGGATTTTTTGACCGTCGCAGGACAGGTCATTTTGTCTACCGCTGATGTTCTTATTTATGATGCCCTGATTGATCCAAAATTATTAACCCTCACCCCAAAAACCTGTATTCATGTTTGGGCAGGTAAGCGAGGTCAATCTGTCAGCACGCCCCAAGCCGACATTAATCAGCTCCTTGTTACCTACTGCCAGCAAGGGAAAAAAGTTGTGCGCCTTAAAAGTGGAGACCCTGCCATTTTTGGCAGAGTGGCCTCAGAAGTACAGGCGCTCCAAGCGGCAAACTGCACCTACGAAGTTTGGCCTGGTCTATCTTCTGCCCTAGCAGCCCCCACCCTAGCTGGAATTCCGCTTACCGATCCAATCCTCAGCCGTAGCGTAACTATCGTGAGCGCCCATGAGCTTGCCGCCCTAGACTGGGAACTCATGGTGCGCAGTGAGTCTTTGGTTATTTTGATGGGTGGGCGATCGCTCCCTACCCTCATCCAGTCTCTCCAAGCCCACGGCAAACCTGCCGATACGGCGATCGCCATTATTAAATGGGGTGGATGGCCTCAGCAGCAGGTCTGGGTAGGCACCCTAGCCACCATCCTTAGCCAGACCCAAGGAGAAACCCTATCGCCGACGGTGATGGTCATTGGTAAAGTAGTGCAGCTTCGTGAAACTCTGGGCATCCCCAACGTCTCTGCATTACTGCCGCCGCCCCTGCCTACCATGTCAAACTCTTCTGAAAGCTCATCCCTCGCGGACCTAACGATTTTAGTCACGCGCTCAGCCAGTCAAGCCCCTGCGTTTCGGCAAAGTTTAGAGGCACAGGGCGCAACGGTCTTAGAGATGGCGGCGCTCGAAATTGTTCCGCCGTCGAGTTGGAGTGAGTTGGACGGGGCGATCGCCCAACTCAGCACCTTCGACTGGCTCTTTCTCACATCCGCCAACGGCGTTGAGTATTTTTTTGAACGGCTAAACGCCCAAGGTAAAGATGCCCGTGCCTTAGCAGGGGTCAAAATTGCCGTAGTGGGTCGCAAAACCGCCGCCAGCCTGCAAGCAAAAGGACTCACCCCAGACTTCATTCCCCCTAACTATGTTGCAGATGACCTGGTGACACATTTCCCTGAACTAGACGGATTAAGTCGCCTACGCTGCCTTTTTCCAAGGGTAGAGTCTGGCGGTAGAGAAGTTTTGGTTCAGCAGCTCACGGCAAAAGGCGCGACAGTAGTTGAAGTGCCAGCCTATCAATCTCAATGCCCTGCACAGATGGATCCGCAGATTTTAGCAGCGCTTGAGCAGCAGACAATCGACGTGATTACCTTTGCCAGCTCCAAAACCGTCGAACACTTTTGGCAGTTACTTCAGCGGTCTTCTCAATCTACCGAGGCAGACTGGACGCAGATCCTAAAGCCTACTAAACTAGCCTCCATTGGCCCCCAGACCACTAAAACCTGCCATGCGCTGCTCAACAGAGTAGATATTGAAGCGCAGGAGTACACCCTAGAAGGGCTAACCCAAAGCATTATCCAGACATACAGCTAAAGCAAGATTACGCAGTGATGAAGATCACGCCTTATCTGTGATCTTCATCACTGTGATTAAGCCAATCCTGTGGGAGGGTGCATACAGTAAAGTATTAGCACTTAGTCAAAGGATTGCTCTTGGCAGCAGTCCTTTTTTATTGGAACAACGCGATTTCCTGGAGCTGACAAAACCTAACATCACGACACAATGCGCCAGAGAATGTATAGATGAACATTCCCCAGTCAAAGCATGGGCTTACCATTGCGATCGCCCCCGACTCGTTCAAAGGCACCCTAACGGCAACAGAAGCCGCCCAAGCCCTTGCAGAGGGACTCCAAGAAGCTCTGCCCAAAGCCAAAATTTTGCAGTGGCCTATGGCAGATGGCGGAGAAGGCACCTTGGCAGCGCTGAAAGCCGTTTTGGGTGGTGAGATTAAGCAATGGACTGTACAAAATGCCGTCGGTTTTCCGATAAGCGCTGGGTTCTATTGCGGAGAGATATTGGGGCAATCTGCTGCGGTTTTAGAAGTTGCGCAGGTTGTCGGTATCACTGACCCAGAAACCCAGTCGTATCCTGTCGCCCAGCGCACAACTATCGGCTTAGGCGAACTGCTGCGGCATACCTTAGACCTTGGCATTCAACAGCTTTATATTGGCCTTGGCGGAAGCTGCACCAACGATGCTGGGGCAGGGCTACTGGTTGGGTTAGGTGCCAAATTGCTAGATGCTCACAGTCAATGTCTTCCAGCCACGCCAGAAGGCTTAGCACGGCTCTCGAGCATTGACTTTTCTGGGCTAGAACCCCGTCTTCAATCAACGCGCATCATCTTACTGTCAGATGTTAATAGTCCCCTATGTGGGATTAATGGGGCAACCCATACCTTCGGCGCTCAGAAGGGTTTGGTCGATAGAGAAGAACGCGATCGCATTGACGCCAACCTCCAGCACTTTGCAGCACTAGCAGAACAGACGATAACGCAGTGGCACCCCTATCGCCAGAGTCTGCCAGGACTCCATACCCAGACGGGGACTGGTGCAGCAGGTGGGCTAGGCTTCGCACTTCAGCTTTTAGGCGGCATCCATACCTCTGGTGCGCAGTTTATTGCAGAGCTGATGAATATTCCCCATCAGCTCAAGCAAGTAGACTGGCTCATTACAGGGGAGGGCTGTAGCGATCGCCAAACCCTTCAAGGCAAAGCCCCTTGGGTCGTCGCGCAAATGGCTCATACTATAGGGGTGCCCGTCACCCTTTTATCTGGAGCCATCCTCCCAGGCGATCAGGTGAGCCTAAACCAAGCATTTAGAGGGCAGTGTTTCTCCCTGACTCCTGGTTCAACCTGCTGCTTCCCTGTATCAGATGTGCCAAAATCTACCCGTGACTGCCTTTTACACGCCGTTGACTGGATGAGAAAAGCAGGGTTGCAATTAGGCTATAAATGGCAGCGGCAGGCAGATAGGCAGGCAAACACAAGCCTCTAATTTTTGAATACCCTTTACCCTCATCACCATGTTTGGAACCTTCCAGCAGAGCCAACTGCGCGTAGAGATAGAGTCCACAGCATCCCAGCTTTCCCGTGCGCTTTTACATACGGCTTCACTCCGGCGATGGCTGCTGCCTCAAGTGATCCCTGAAGCGCTACCCGAAGAACTTTCAACAGGCTTAACATTTACAAGCTGGACTGGGTTTGTTCCCGTAGCACATAGCGTAGAGGCTGTTGATACAGAGGGCGTGCGACTGCTGTTAAGCCGTAGCATAGATGGGGTTCACGAATGGCATTGGGGCGAAGGCTGGGTACAGTCTTGCCTCATAGGAGTTTCTTATCTGCCGCTTCAGGCGGGTAATGCTACTGCACTACTGCGCTTACAGACCTACTTAGCGCTACCCAATTGCCTTAAGGCTTAACTCAGCTTTACCACCATGACGCTACAGGGTGCATCGCTCACCACCTGACTGCTCACAGAACCTTTGAGAATTCGATTAAGGCCCGTTAACCCCCGACTGCCCAGCACAATCAGATCGGCGGTGTAAATATTGGCTAGGCGAATAATTTCTTCGGTGGGTTCTCCCATCACAATTTCTAGCTCAGACTGACAGGGCAGCATTGCTTGGTGAGCCTGAAGCGCCTTTTCGATGTGTCGAAACTGACCCAGCTCTGGATCAATAAACGGAAGATCAGCAGGCTGCTCTAGATTGGTTTGGGATAGCTCAATAACGTGACATAGCACAATCATCGTGCTGGGCTGGAGCTGAATCTGTAAAACGCACTGAATCACATAGTCTGACTGGTCAGAACTGTCTAAGGCCACCAAGATTCGATTAAACACGCTTCGTGCCTCCAAATGCGCAGTTTCGCAGCAGTCTATCGACCTTACTACGGCAGCTATGGCTTTAGAACAAAGCAGTCACGAGTATTTACGCAGCGACTTCACCCACCGCTCAACCTACGGGTAATTAGGCTTAGCGCGCGCTCGTAAACGTACCGAATCTCGGTGAGAGGGAAGCCCTTCTGCCTCTGCCAAAATCTCAATCGCACTGGCGACCTTATTGAGTGCAGTGCCAGAATACTGAATCAGGCTAGAGTGCTTCATAAACGTCTCAACCCCCAGCGCCGAAGCGTACCGCGCCGAGCCAGATGTGGGAAGGGTATGGTTGGGTCCCGCTAAATAGTCTCCCACCGCCTCAGGCGTATCTGAACCTAAGAAAATCGCCCCTGCGTGACGAATCTTTTCAAGTAATGCCCAAGGATCAGCCACCTCTAGCTCGAGGTGTTCTGGGGCAAACTCATTGGAAAGCTCCGCTGCGCGTTCTAAAGTATCCACCACAATCACCATGCCATAGTGGGCGATCGCCTTTTCCGTCAGTGTCCGACGTGGATGGTTCACCAACTGAACCTCCACTTCATGCACCACCTGCTCCGCCAAATCTGCACTGGTGGTAATTAAAATGGCTGCGGCGAGGGGGTCATGCTCGGCCTGAGCCAAAAGATCCGCCGCCACAAAGACCGGATTGGCGAGATGATCTGCAATCACCAGCACCTCAGAAGGCCCTGCCAAGGAATCAATCCCGACGGTTCCGTAGACTAACTTTTTGGCTAGGGTAACGTAGACGTTTCCAGGGCCTGTAATCACGTCTACTTTGGGAATAGTTTCCGTGCCGTAGGCCAGCGCGGCGATCGCCTGGGCACCCCCCACCCGATAAATCTCCTGAATACCTGCTTCTTGAGCCGCCACCAAAACCGCCGCATTAATCTGCTTATCAGGGCCTGGGGGCGTCACCATCACCGCACGGGGCACTCCCGCCACTGCTGCTGGCACCGCATTCATCAGCACCGTACTTGGGTAGCACGCACGTCCACCTGGCACATAAAGTCCGGCTCGGTCTACAGGGGTATAGCGCTTGCCCAAAACCACCTGATCATCCCCAAACTGCACCCAGCTCTTAGGCTTGCGCTGCCGATGGAATGCCTCAATTTGGCGATGGGCTAACTGAATCGCATCCAGCAATTCTTTAGAAACCTGCTGGTACGCCGCATCCAGCTCAGCACCGCTGACCCGTAAACCGCTTGCCTCTAACGTGACCTGATCAAATTCAGCGGTGTAGTGCAAGAGCGCGCGATCGCCCTGACGCTTCACGCTCTGTAAAATTTCGCGAACCGTCGCCTCTTTGTGCAGAACCTGGTCATCATGAATGCGATCGCAAATCCGCTGGAGTTCAGATTTTGCTTCAGAGAGCTGTGTGATCGTTCTCAGCATGGGTTTGAGCAGCCAGTGGTAGGTCTTAAATGAGAAAGACTAAATTCAAGTATAGCGATGGATTTGGGTACTAGGGCAAACCCGTCTTTCCACATTTAGCTTAACGCGATTTCAGAAAGGCAGTGTTTGGCAAAGAAGTGGTGCTATGATAATTTATTGGGTGTTTTTATATTTTTGCCGAATAACTGTGGCTAACATTAAATCTGCGATC
>JAGVDA010000068.1 GCA_020058975.1 Thermosynechococcus sp. WC_1
AACCCCTAATTCGACTACTTTTGCCACAAACATATCAATGGGGTCGGAGTATCGCTCAATCTCCAATATCTCGACCTTACGGCCTGCGGTCAATTCCAACTGAGTGCCAACTTTGGCCCCTACGACCCATCCAGTCAGGCAGCTTGTGCCGTCTGGAAGCACGTCTAGGAAATACTGATCTTTTGATAGCTTCATAGCTTTTTTTCGATTTTCTCTCTAAATTGATTCCAAAACCTACGCAGCACCCAGTTAGTAAATGCGATCGCTGCGTCCTGCTGCGTGAGGTAAGCGCGATCTCCGCTTCTGAGTCTCCAGCCCCAACCTAGGGGTAATGGGCGGATAGACCCAAGCTCAAGCCCCAAGAAAAACACCGAGTGGGTAGACCCTACCGACCGCCTAACGGTGACGGTTTCCTCGCTGATTAATTTCAAGGCTTTGATCCGAACGTTAGCCTTAGTTGAGGGCATGTTTGCGGATAATGAGGAGTATTGCTAGTTCAGCGCGATCACATTCGGCAATGAGCCGATGCATTTCCGCAAAGTCCGCAGTATTGGCGGCTTTGGTTTCGTCGAAAAGTTTGCAGTGCAGTGGATCCATGGGTTTGCTTACTTATTTTGTCTTTGAATACGATCAAACTCAGCCTTAAGCAATGCAACGATATAGTTGCTAGCTGATCTACTTTCGCTTGCAGCCTGTCGCTCAAGCTGCGATTTCATTTTTTCGTCGTCCAGATAGACGACTACGGATGGTCTTGCGGATTTTGCCATTGTCTCCCCTGATTGCGCCAGTAAACTAAGCTTAGCTCATTGGCAGCTTACTGTCAAGCTATTGACAAAACAAAAGTGCGTCTGCTATAACTGAAAGTATGGAAGCTTGGCTTCCTTTTGCGATAGTGATCAGTCTGTGGAGAGATTAAATAAAAATGATTTCAGTTTGCAGAACATTCAAGTGCCCGTTTTTTAGCGAAGGGCAAAGGGCAGAGATTGGGGCACCTATTGGCGGCTATGGCTGTCAGAAATTTGGTTGCGCAGCTCACTGCCTAGTGTCTCAAGTGACTGAGGTGACAGCCACGGAGTATGAACTTTTTACTCCAGAGGGGAAATCGCCAAATAATCAGACAATGATTATTCTAGGGATTAATCACTTGGTTCTAGAGGACAAACTCAAATATATTTGAAAAATTGTTGGGGAATTTGACGGACAACAAATCAACCGTGGGAAACAACCCCACTCGTGTCAGATCGTCCGCTCCCCTGGGCACAATAGAAAGACAAGCAACCGGAGACCGACATGCAAACTCTACAAGACCGCGCCCAAACCCAGCCCTTCGCGCATCTGCGCCAATTCAATCGTCAGTGCATGGCCTTGGCAATGCAGTCCGCCAGAAATTTCGATGCCCTTGAAAATTACGTTTTCCCCGATGGCGAAACGCTCCGATCCTACCTACCTCCGATGCAACAGAGTTGACCCATCCTAGGCCGTAGTCAGTGCGATCCAAGGGCAAGTAGCGTTAGCTTGCAAAGTTGCCCCAGCGGGGAACGTTGCGGGTAGTGGGCCGAAGGCTTGGGCGATCGCCCAAGCTGTGAAGCAGTGGTTTGCGCCGCCATTCCCCTGCGCTCCTAGCAATGCTTCGAGAGCGCTCACAGGGATAGCCCGCATTGAGATTGCTGCGCTGGAATTAAAAACAGCCCAGATCCACTCAGTTGGTGCTGTGATTGTTTGGGTAAAATTTTTCAGCCCCGCGGTCGCCGCACTAATATCGCCATTGTCAGAATTTGCAAGTAGCGCCCCAGGATACGCTGAACCGTTGTCAGAGTACAGCCCCATGCGGTAATTTGCCCCCGCGAGAAGTGTGCCCACTTCTGACCGGATCCCCGCAAAGTTGCGATATCCGTCAAGTTTGAAAGGCCAAGCGCGCAAAGAGTTTGCAGCCTGGGTCGCAGTTGTGGGGACGTATTGAACAGCAGATGGAGTGATAAACAGCCCTGCACGGCGCGGCTGGAGGACCTGCTCGTAGGTTGTAGGCTGCCCAGAGGCGATCGCGGGAGCAAGCCCATTTATTGCCTGAGTATTGGCAAAATTTAACGGCTCGTTTCGTTTGTGGTAGACCTCATAAGTATTTGTAGATAACCCAATAGCGATCCGATTTTCGTCAATAATTAAATACGGCTCTCCCAGCCGCAACTGGTTAGCAGTTGCGGCTGCGTTTAGCTGTGCCCGTGTTCCTCTTTTTATTTGCAAACTAGGCATCAAAACGTACCAAGATCAACATCCCCAACGGCAAGAGTAACAAAAGTGTTGCCAGGATCCTTTGTCCAAGCCATCGAAGCATTCATCCGAATGATCCCATTCGTCCCGTCTGTTCCCCAGATATATCCTGCTGTCCCACCAGACACAACTGAACACTGTTCGTCCGTACTACCCGCTGGAATAGCTAGCGCGGCCTTAAAATCGTTGAACGTGATTCGTTTTTCTTTGACTCCAGTAGAAGAGGCGTCATGCACGATTAGCAAGTCGGCAGCTCCATCGATTGAGGCAAGATTCACCAGATCGTCAATAGCAGGAACAATCGCTACCGAAGACGTGGGATCTGTGGCAACGTGTAGAGTCCCCCTATCGGTAGTAAAATGAGCCTCTCCCGCGAGCATTGCTGCTGTAGGCAAGTTCGCCTTTAACCCACGCTTAAGCTGAATTCGAGCCATGTTAGATCCTCTTAGTTAAATGTTCCGCCGTCTATTTGATTTACCCAGGCGGCAACCGATGGCGTCGCCTGGGTAATGCTCAAAACTTCGCCAATGGCCCCACCAGATGGCAACCCGCCGCTTCCCCCGCCAGCAGCAGCATCCCCCCACCCCAGGATACGCGGCGTTTCCTGGGTTACTACCACAGCCTGCCCTACCGCTCCTCCAGTGGGGAATGTTTCCCCACTGATAGTCAGTTCCGAAAAAACCTGAACTATAGTGGGCGAGTCTTCGGCAATCTGGATAATTTCGCTCACCTAGTCACCTCCGAAACCAGCCACAACAACCCTTCGGCGGCGCGTTTGATCTTGCCATTTACCAGGACTCTTTCCCAGTCATAGATCCAAGCCTTCTTGAGGATAGCAGGATCGAAATTCTCGTTATTCTGAAAATCCTGGGGAATATCGCTAAAAGCAACACGCTCTCGATCCGAAATGACAAGAGCCTCTGTCGCAGCAGCCGGAACAGTGCCGACAACAGCTCCCTCGAGCGGGGTCAGGTTGAATGTCCAACTAAATGCAATTTGGCTGTCTCCTATTTTTCTGCGACACTGACCGCGCCAAATTTCGCCCGTCAGGTCAATGGGCACGGCATTTGCCACTTTTCCGCAAGGAATATTCTTAGTGCCTGTATACGGCTGTATTTGAGCCGTTTTAGCCCCCGCGATCACAGGGGCAGACGTAGTGAGAGTAATAGTTTGACACCCACCCATTGGGAATTCAAGCTCGTAGCCTAGGGGGAGATCCTTTGTTAGGGGCAGAACTTTTATCGAAGTCGGTGGCGACTGCGAATTTGCGGTCAGGTCTTGAGCCAGCACCACCGCGCTAAGAAAAATTAGGGGCGCTTCGGACGTTTCGCCTTGCCTGATTACGAGATTTCTGATGATGCCCATGAAAGGATTTTAGCAGCAAATTCGCGGATTTTTACGAAAGACCTCTTCATTACAGAAGCAACGATCGCCCTGACATGTGGGGGGACTCAAGGCTTTGATATAATGGTTGGACACACGAATGTATGGTGGTACAAACGCATGTCCAAATTAATGCTATCGTATTTTGACAATTTCCCTGAGTACAATGGGCAGAAAATTGAGATTCGGGGAAAAGATGGATACGTTTCAATCCGAGATATCTCAAAGGCGCTAGGAAAGCGGTTCACAGACTGGACTAGGACAAAATTCGCGAAAGAAGTCTTAGGTGAATTAAGTCTGCAAACAAGGCTAGAGATCACCTACTCAAAAGGC
>JAGVDA010000265.1 GCA_020058975.1 Thermosynechococcus sp. WC_1
ATAGGTAGAATTGGCGATCGCCTCAGGCACCAGTTCTGCTTCAGAAAAGCTAGAGGAAATGCCCAAAAACGTATTCATGGTGCGATCCGCGTCAGGGGTCACAAAGACCAAGCATTTGCCCGTGATGCCAGCTTCTGCGGGATGGGTTTTGAGATTGGTATCAAGGCCGCACTCTAGTAAATCGTTGAGATAATGCTGCCCTGGCTCATCGTTGGCCACTTTGCAAGAGTAAAAGGCCTTGCCGCCAAACTGACTCACTGCAATGAGGGTATTGGCTGCCGAACCCCCGCCACTGCGCTTGGTGGCGTATCCGTGAAGGTGAGCCAAAATTTTGTTTTGAGCGTCTTCGTCGAGCAGGGTCATGACCCCTTTGTCGATACCTAACTCCTGCAATACCTCTGGGGTTACTTCACACTCAATATCGAGCAGCGCGTTGCCAAGGCCGTAAACGTCGTAGCGTGCCATAAAACTCTTCACCAAAATGCATAGATAACGGGATTCTCGTACATCATCTTAATCTACGCTCTCGCTTGAGAGGGGGCACACGCTCGCTATTGTTCAAGACGGGATTTTCAAAGAGGCGATTTCTCAGTCCGTCACCTTTGAGGATGAGAATGAACATGCTTTGACTATTGTTGAAACGCTAATAATGATCGCCCGTCGCTTTCCTAGGCAAACGTGGATGTTGAATGATTTAAATTACTGAGCAACTCACTTTTAGTAAACGTGGCTGATTAATGAACATTTTAGCTATAAATAAAGAAGAGAAAAAGTAAAAGCCTCTACTCTACGTTTAGAAATGATTAGAATTAAGTATGCCAATTGAACGCGCAGAAGGTGTTAATGACTCGGAACGCTACTTAAAGAGACTTTGCGACCAAACATTTTTGTCTCTCTGGAGTTATTCTGAAGTTTATGAAAGCCCAGGCAAAGAGCTGTGTGATTTACTCGTTATTTCTGGCAATGACATAATTATTTTTTCGGATAAAGACTGTCAATTTCCAAATAGTGATAACTTAGCGCTTGATTGGAATAGATGGTTCCAAAGAGCAATTTATAAGTCAGCTTGTCAGGCTTGGGGGGCAGAAAGACGAATCAGAAGGGATCCTAAGCGTCTTTTTTTAGATCGTACTTGTTCTAAGCCTTTTCCCCTCAATATCCCTGATATGGAGGTAGCAAAGTTTCATCTGATTGTTGTTGCTCATGACGCTTCTTCACGTTGCCAGAATGAGCTAGGGGGGAGTGGTAGTCTTATCATTGATTCTTCTATTCAAGGAGTTGATGCTCACAAAGTAGCAGAGAATAGCGGCAGTCCTTTCCAGATAGGAGATCTTGATCCAAGCCGTACCTTCATACATGTACTTGATGACACGTCTTTAGATATTGTCATGAGCACATTAGATACTATCTCAGATTTTGTCACATACTTAACTCGAAAAGAACATTTTCTGCGGTCTAGCTTAACTGTGGTTGCGGCAGGTGAAGAAGAATTATTGGCTTACTATCTTATGAATATGGATGAACAGGAAAATCATGATTTTATAATTCCGAATAGCATTAATGATGATTTTACTTTTGTTGCATTTGATGAAGGCTTGTGGGAAGACTTTGTACAAAGCCCTCAGCGAAAAGTACAAATGTTAGTTGATAAAGTGAGTTATGTTTGGGATTTGTTAATTGAAACATTCAGTGGTCATATTTTAGGTGACACTCAGTACTTTGCTTCTCACCCTGGTGTTCAATCATCAGAAATAGCCGTTCGATTTTTAGCTCGTGAGTGTCGTCTCAGCAGACGTGTTCTTTCAGAAGCTCTATGTAATTTTATAATGGCCGCTCCAGAAGATAGAAGCGCTCGACGTTACTTATTGCGTTCAAATCTTTCAGAATCTAGTTATGTTTTTCTAACACTTCCACACTTTGATTGGATGGATTACGAGGAGTATCGAACTGTACGCGGAGAACTGTTGGCAGGCTGCTGCAATGTTGTCAAACTTAAGTTTCCCGAAGCGCGACATATTGTTGGAATAGCAACAGAGCCTAAATTTGATAATGGTGGACGGTCTGAAGACGTTGTTTACTTTGATGCAGCAGAATGGACAATGGAAGATGAACTAAAGGCAAAAGAGTTTTCCGAGCAATTAGCTATTCTACAGAATCCAAATATGTTTAGATTGAATGATACAGAATACCCTGTACAGCAAATAAGACCAGATTATAGGTTTCGAGCGTAGCAGGCCATGAACAGTAAACTCCTGAATCTAACCTACGAAGTGCAGCTTCAGTCAGGTGAAACCTTAGTCCTACCAGACAGCATCACAAACTCTCTTAGCGAGGGTCGATGGCTTGTCACCATTCAGCCAGCAGAATCCTCAAGCCAGATTTCCGTGCCCCGCAGTCATGCTGCTTTTTTGAACGGATACGCCCCCGAAGACGATAACCTTTATGACGACTATCCAACCCGGTGAATTTTGGATTGCCGAAATTTTCTTCACCAGTGGCATCAGTGCAAAAAAACGCCCTGTACTCATTCTGTGGATTGACGATCAAGATGCAGTAGCCGCCGTCATCACTTCCGCTCCACCACGATCACAAATGGACATCTTTCTAGATGACTGGTCATCCAGTGGTTTGCGGGTTGCTTCTACAGTTCGTTTATCTCGCTTAGATTGCCTAGAAAAATCCTTATTTATTGCCAAAATCGGACAAATTTCTAATTCAGATGCCGTAAAAGTGAAAGAGGCATGGCAAAAATATATTAAACCGCATTTCTAATCTTCTATTCCGCCACCGTCAGCCTCAACTCACAGAATATTGCCGATACGATTGCAGACGAAGATTTTGCAGAGAAAGGGCGACCGCCCATCTACTTCAGCGCATCTAACACCTTCTGATTCACAATGCCCCTTTCCGTTGCCAGAAACTGGAAGAACTTCTTGAACGCCACTATCTCTAACGCTCACAGCACGGAGAGCGTTAGAGATAGTGGCTTAGTCCGTATAGGCATCAATCGGCAAACAGCTACAGACTAAATTGCGATCGCCATAAGCATTATCAATTCGCCCCACCGCAGGCCAAAACTTGCTCTCCCGCGTCCAGGATGCAGGGAACGCAGCCTTCTGGCGCGAATAGGCATGAGTCCATTCATCTGCCGTCACCACTGCCGCCGTGTGAGGAGCATGTTTGAGCGGGTTATCGTGGGCATCGACTTGACCCGCCTCAATCTCCGCGATTTCGGCGCGGATGGCAATCATCGCCTCGCAAAAACGATCCAGTTCCGCCTTTGATTCGCTTTCCGTTGGCTCAATCATGATGGTGCCAGGGACAGGCCAAGACACCGTGGGCGCATGGAAACCATAGTCAATCAGACGCTTGGCAATATCTTCGACTTCAATGCCTGCGGACTTTTTGAGATGGCGCAAATCTAAAATGCACTCGTGGGCGACTAACCCTGAGGTGCCTTTGAATAAAACCGGATAGTAAGGGTCGAGGCGCTGCGCCATGTAGTTGGCATTGAGGATGGCGACTTTGGTTGCATCCGTCAGCCCCTCGGCACCCATCATGGCAATGTACATCCAAGAAATGGGCAAAATACTGGCACTGCCCCAGGGCGCTGCAGAAACAGGTCCAAGGCTTTTCGCACCCCCTGCCGCTGTAAGGGGATGGTTGGGCAGAAAGGGAATCAGATGTGCCTTAACGCCAATGGGACCCATCCCTGGGCCACCCCCACCGTGGGGAATACAGAAGGTTTTGTGTAGATTCAGGTGGCAGACATCCGCCCCAAAGTCTGCTGGACGGCAAAGCCCTACCTGGGCGTTCATATTGGCACCATCCATATAAACTTGACCACCATTGGTATGGATGATGTCGCAAATATCGCGGATGCCTTCTTCAAACACCCCGTGGGTAGAAGGGTACGTCACCATCAAGGCGGCAAGATTTTCTTTGTGGGCTTCTGCCTTAGATTGCAGGTCAGCCATATCAATGTTGCCGTCTTCATCGCAGCCCACCACCACGACCTTCATGCCTGCCATGACGGCGCTGGCGGGGTTGGTGCCGTGGGCAGAATCGGGGATAAGGCAAATGGTGCGGTGGCGATCGCCCCTATTTTCGTGGTAGCTGCGAATCACCAACAGCCCTGCATATTCGCCTTGAGAACCCGCATTAGGCTGAAGCGAAATGCCGTCAAACCCTGTAAGTTCCCCCAGCATTTGCTCAAGCTGCTGAAATAAAACCTGATAGCCCTGGGTTTGGGAGAGGGGCGCAAAGGGATGAATCTGACCAAACTCAGGCCACGTCACCGGAATCATCTCTGCGGTGGCGTTCAGCTTCATAGTGCAAGAACCCAGCGGAATCATGGAGTGCGTCAGCGATAAGTCTTTAGATTGCAGACGCTGGATGTAGCGCAGTAACTCGGTTTCAGAATGATATTGGTTAAAGACTGGATGGGTGAGATAAGCACTCGTTCGCGCAAAGGGGGCTTCGTATCCTAACGGAAGAGCTTCTATCATGCTTTCTAAGGTAAAGTCGAGGGCGGTATCTCCAGCAAACACAGTCAAAATATCCCACACGTCTTGCACAGAGACGGTTTCGTCTAGGGAGATACCGACGGTCTGTTCATCTACAGGGCGGAAATTGATGCGGTGAGACTGCGATCGCCCTTCTAACTCACCCAACGTCACTGCACCTAGATCCACCTGAATCGTGTCAAAAAATCGCTCGGTTTTAACAACAAAGCCCAGACGACCTAAGCTGATCGCCAATAGCGAAGTCAACTGATGCGTCCGCGTTGCAATTTGCTTCAATCCAGTGGGGCCATGATAGACCGCGTACATACTTGCCATCACCGCCAGTAGCACCTGTGCTGTACAGATATTGCTCGTCGCCTTATCCCGTCTGATATGCTGCTCGCGGGTTTGCAGGGCAAGGCGCAAAGCCGTATTGCCTTGCGCGTCATGGGATACGCCCACAATTCGGCCTGGAATTTGACGCTTAAAGGCATCCTTGGTCGCAAAATAAGCGGCGTGAGGGCCGCCATAGCCAAAGGGCACCCCAAATCGCTGGGTGCTTCCAACCGCAATATCTGCGCCAAATTCGCCAGGAGGGGTCAGTAACGTAAGGCTCAAAAGGTCTGCGGCAACTATGACCAGTGCGCCACTAGCATGGGCTTTTTCGACGAATGCGCGATAGTCATACACGGTACCGTCGCTAGCGGGGTACTGAAGAAGTGTGCCAACGGTTGACGCGGCAAAATCATAGGTCTGATGATCTCCAACCACCACCTCAATCTCTAGGGGCACCGCACGGGTTTGGATCACTGCAATGGTTTGAGGATGGCAGTTTTGAGACACAAAAAACGTCTTTGCGTCTTTCTTTTTACTGAGGTTGAAGCACATGGTCATGGCTTCGGCGGCGGCGGTACCTTCGTCTAATAAAGAAGCGTTGGCAATTTCTAGCCCCGTCAAGTCCGTCACCATCGTCTGATAGTTTAGCAGCGCCTCAAGACGACCCTGGGCAATTTCAGCCTGGTAGGGCGTGTACTGGGTATACCAGCCTGGATTTTCTAAAATGTTGCGCTGAATCACGGGCGGTGTGATGCAGCCAGAGTAACCCAACCCAATATAGGAGCGGAAGACTTGGTTTTTGTTGGCGATCGCCCTCACTATCCCCAGCGCTTCAGATTCAGTGGCAGCAGGCACTAGGTTTAGGGGTGACTGGAGCCGAATGGCAGCAGGCACGGCTTTATTGGCAAGATCCTCAAGGGAACCTAACCCCAGCACCGTTAGCATGGCCTGAAGTTCTTCAGGATTTGGGCCAATGTGGCGTTCGGCAAACCCCACCGTCTGGGTCAAACCTGCAATACTGCTCCGCTTGGATAGACCTGATTGGGCTGGCTGAGCAGCGGCAATGCTGTCGCTGTGAGACTTCACCATTAAATCCTGACCATTGTTAACGAATGGTACCGAGGCTTGAACCGAAGTATCTGTCATATCAGTTGGGCGATTAGAGAAGGGTAGGCAGACTTAGATCAGAGAATCTTTAATCTTTCATAAGAATTCTTTAGAGTTTAGCAACACTTCTAAGTCTGCGCACCCCTGCACAAAAAAAGAGCATCTAGTTCAACCCGATCTAGTTGAAACCCTGATTGCGCCAAGGCGTTGGATCCACAGATTTGCCAAACACAAATAGTCCCCAATGAAGGTGAGGGCCGGTGACAGCGCCTGTCCCGCCCAGAGCGCCTATGACTTGACCTGCCTTCACAAAGTCACCCTCTTTTACGTCAATGCGGCTGAGGTGCAGATAAATACTCTCTACGCCTTGACCGTGATCGAGTCCTACGCAGTTGCCGTGAACCTTAAATCGTTTGGCTTCTCGCCCTACTAGCGCCACCCGTCCATCGGCAGGTGCCACAATGGCAGAGCCGTAAGCTCCCGCATAGTCTACGCCACGATGGAAGTAGTCTTTTGCAAACACGCCATTGTAGTAGCGTCGAACGCCGTAAACGGTGGTAACAGGGCCATTATTTGGTTTACGAAACGGGCCATTCCAAAACTTTTGAGGAGACACAATAGTTTTGAATGCATCCACCTGATCAAATTCATATTCATCGGCGTTAGAATCTTTTCCAGGTGGCAACCAAATACTTTGAGTGGGAAACCACCGTTTTTTAAGATTGAGCTTAAACGCACGAGATTCCCCTGCTTTATCGACCTGAACGGTAAACGGCCCCGGCTTATCTAAAGGCGTGGTGGGTAAAAGCGTTCGGTAACGGTTTGCACCCATGCTAAAGGCAGGATAGTTTTTGGCACCAAAACGCACTTGAGGCGCAGTGCTTCCCCCCGCATCGGACTGCATTGTGACGGTAATTGTATCGCCCAGTTGGGGCGCAGTGGGCGTGATTTGCGCGAGAAATGCTTGGGCAGGGTGTACTAATACGGTTCCCAACAGGGCGATTAAAACAACGGATAGTCTGAGCGATAAAGGTGTAGACTTAATCCGAGATTTGAATGCCTGAGATTGGGCACGAAGCCATTGGCTTAGAGGAGAAAAGGGCGATCGCTTGGGGTAAGTAAACCAACGCATAGGCGAATCCAGTGAGGAGGAAGAACAGCCATCTATTTGAGGAACCATTGCCGTGGCAAAAGAACCCAACAGACTTTGATTAAGACACCTTAGTCAATCAAGTGGAAATATGCAAATTCGCGGCATCAAAATGGAAGAGATACAGCTATTTCGACCTTAGAGGAGAGGTCTGGTTTATCTCAAAATGTACTGATTTTTCAAAAAGCGGGTGATGAGACTCGAACTCACGACATCCAGCTTGGGAAGATGGCGTTCTACCACTGAACTACACCCGCAGTAGCTACCCACTAAGATAACATTCAGCGGCTGTAGAAAAAGGATGCGGTAATGGATGAATTTATGCAGGCGGCGATCGCCGAAGCCCGTCTAGGACTCCAAGAGGGCGGTATTCCTATCGGGTCTGTGCTGGTCAAAGAGGGACAAATTGTCGGGCGGGGACATAACCGACGGGTACAGCAAAATAACCCCATTTTGCATGCCGAAATTGACTGTTTGCAAAACGCAGGTCGAATCAGACGCTATCAGGGCACCGTACTTTACTCGACCCTCATGCCATGCCATTTATGTGCAGGAGCGGTCGTACAGTTCGGCATTAAAACCGTCATCGTAGGGGAATCCAAGACCTTTCTGGGCACCCAAGATTTTATGGAAAGCCAGGGTGTTGAGGTAGTTGACCTTGATCTCGCTGAATGTAAACAGCTTATGCACGACTTCATCGAAAAAAATCCGCTGCTTTGGAACGAGGATATTGGAGATCTGTAAATTAGACCTTTTGCATCAATCCTAGCCCCCTTCTCTTGCCAAGGGAGCAGAGCCTAGCTCTGGCTCCTCTCGCCCGTTCTGGGAGAGGGGCTGGAGAGGGTCATGTTTGTGTAGTCTATTCCCCTACTGCCCCAGACACCACGCCAACGGCATTGCAGGACTAGATAAATCCGTCGTCGCCTGCGTTTCTGCATCCAAGACCTCAGCGGCATGACGGTAAATGGCATTTGCTTCTTCTGGGGAATTACCAATGCTGGTTAGCCCCACCTTCCCAAATTCAGACAGACAGCCCATCAAATGGAATACAGAACCCGTTTCACTCCCAGACTCAAAATGCAGATGATGGGAGGCAATAATATCCATTAAATCATTGGGCAGGAGGCCGCGATAGTGAGGCTTCTGGAGATTATCTGACGCGACGTAGTATTTTGGTGTGCCTTTTTGGCCTGTGAAAAGCCCCGTTTGAGTATCGTATTCACCGTTGGTTAAGAGCTTCAGCGTCATAAAGGGATGAGTTGTACCCCCTTTGCGCAGGTTGATCTCGATCGCCTGAATATCCCAAGCTGTCCCATCCTCAGATTGAGGCACCACGACAAAATCTACGCCAAAGCGTTCAAATACCCCTTTACCTGAAAGGTTTTGACCCACCTTTAAGCCCAGTTCCTGAAGCTGTAGCCGATAAAGCTCATCGGCGGGGAAGCGACAGCCCAAGTACACCTGACCATTGGGGCCACCTAAAATTTGGTCGTGGGTGGAGAGGGCTTCTACCTCACCATTGGGTGTGACCCGCCCTTGAAAACTAGGGGAATATTTAGGCTTGCCTTCAATATAAGATTCAACAATGGCACCCAAAATAGGAATGCGATCGCCATAATGTGCCCAAGATTCTGTGGCGGATTCAAACGCCAACGACGGCAGATGAGCATTGAGTAAATCCATCCGCTCCGCAATGGAAGGCTGCGGACTGAGCTGTGGATAAAGCGGCGTTAAGTCCAAAATGCCGTTGCCCTCTCCCGAAAACCCTTCGTTGAGCTTTACCACCATGCGCTGGAGCTGGGGCTGTCGCTCCCATAACAGCGCAGATTCCTTAACTAGCTCATCTACGGTTTTGACCAAATCACTGCCGTCGGGGTGAGGTAGACCGCATTCTGCAAAAATTTGGCGGCTACCGCTTTTAGTGCCCCAATACAGCAGTTCTGGGTCGGCAGCCAACAGCGGAATGCCCAATTGTACCGAGAGCGATCGCTCCAGAGGAGTGGAGTTATAGCACACCATATAGGCGCGGTCGGGTCGCAGGGCATTGCGGATGCGCTCCATGAGGCGCGGTCGCTCTAGAATTTTTTGGCTAAGGGGCTTAAGGGACTGGTCATAGATGGGGACAAGTAACAGGCGATCGCGGGCATGGGAGAACGGAATGCCTGGTAAGAGCTGAAGGTAGTAGTCAATCACAATGGGCGGCAGCGGCTGAGACGTGACGTAAATTAGTCGAGTACGCGGGTTGCGGAGGCGAATAAGTGAAAACAGCAGCCGTTCTTCGTAGTGCAGAAACCCATCAATTTTTTGTAGCTCATGCTGATCGACACTAAACGAAGGCACCACCAAAATATCGGCATCCCCTTGTTCATCTGTCTCCATCGACTGCCAGCGATCGCTCAGGCTGGCCTGGAGGGTTTTGAACTGGTGAATGGTTTCTGGCAAAGACAGCGTAGCCATACCGTGAAAATCCTAAGTTTGAGCAATCTATTCTAAGCAGGCACTAAGGTTCAGATTGAAGCGCGCGTAAGTCCTTGAGCGCCTATCCGCAATCCTAATGGCCTAAATCTAAGATTTGCAGATTTATTCACGATCCTTCGCATCCTTCTTCAACCGACACGTTCAACCTACAAGCCATTGCATGCCGCTACATCTACTGAATTCAGTAGTTTCCCCGATTGACGGTTTCTGGTCTGGTCTGACAGCTTAGTAGGGCGGGGAACCACTTTGCTTATTTTGTCCTTTCCATAGCCCAATCAATGAATACCGTGACTGAACCACTGAAGCCACATTTTCTGGCCTCAAAAATTTATGTGCTTTCGCAGCTCAATTACATTGAGCAAATTCAGGTCATTACAAGCCATCCCTTTTTTACGGGGCAGTGCCCCCAGTGTAAGCAAAAGCTTTCTCTGGTCGCGCGTACCCCTGGGCAATGCTCTTGTCCGGCCTGTGGCTGGTCTGACCAAGAAGATTCTGATGCGGGGGCTTAAATTATTGCTGTGTCTTGAGATCGCTAAAGACTTAGATAATTTTTAGGGATACCTAGAACCAACAGGATCTCACAAAAACTTTTGCCCTAAATGCTGCGATCGCCCATCACAGCGGCACTGCTCTATCCCTAATCTTGCCGCTTCTAACTCTCGGCTTTCTTCAGAAAAAATCTGAATTTTTTTAGCCAGCCACTGCAAAACTGTAGGGAACCGAATCTGTTCTTCAGAGGTTTCCAATAGCTCTACCGCACGTGCCTGAATCATATCGTGGCGTTCAGGATGGGTACTTGCAACTTGAACCAGGCGACTGGCTTGACTCCTCAGCTTCTGCTGAAACTTGGAGGCGCTGAGTTTCGTACATTCAAGGCAAACATCGCCCTGAATCAGGTTATTGTCGCTATACAGCAACGTCCGAATATTGCGAACCCAAAATGTTTCATGACAGGCAACACAGGTCATTTGGTCGGGGCAAGCGCTAAGTTTACGCTCTAATTGAATCTTCATGGTTCTCAGTCTCTGAGTGACCCTTTTCTCAATATGGTTGCAAGAGATTAAGACTTTGGCTAAACCTCATCGCTCTTATTTCTAATCTATCTGATAAATCCGATACACTTTAGTCCGTTTTAATAATTCGAAACTCAAATTCTTATCTTTTATCCTAGAGTAGACAGCCAGCCTCAAAAACTTCCTTTTGACACTCTCATGTTTACTCAAAATCTATTTAGAACCTCAAACAAAAAGCCTAAAGATGCAGAGAGAATGCATCTTTAGGCAGATATCAATATGAACTGTTATGAACTGTATCGTTGTGCTGCGAACTGGCCCTGGGGCAGAACGACTAAGTCAATGCCCAATCATCCAAGGCCGACCGCCGAAATGCGTTCTGGGTTTACTGCGAGCTTCTGGGTCAACAGCCCGTTTAACCAACTGAGGCTCACTAGATTCCTGCTTAAATCGCAGCGTTCCAGAGAGTTGGAGAGCAGGGGGTGAAAAAATCCTCCGAGAAGAGCCTTTACACGAGGGGCAAGGGGCAGGGGTACTCCGATCTGCGATC
>JAGVDA010000422.1 GCA_020058975.1 Thermosynechococcus sp. WC_1
ACTTAAGCATCACATTGAATGCCCCTCTCTGTCACCTTTGACAGATTTGAATATTCCCTGCTGGCAAAGGGTTCAAGACTTTTCTGCACCACCAAGGGTTTTATCCTTGAGTATATTTACTCAGCGCAAAGGTGAGATGCTCCCAAAGAAATCGCCCATTTCTAAGCGCTGCTGAACCTGTTCGGCAGTACGAGCCATTAGATCCAGGGGAAAGGGAGATCTGACTTGTTGACGAATGGCGATCGCCTTTTGGACTGGCATCTCTTTAAAAGGCAAAATCACCAATAAATCGATATCAGAGTCTTCTGTTGGTTGACCATAAGCATAGGAACCAAACAAGATAATTCACTCTGGATTAAATTTTTCAGCAATTTGTTGGCTGAAGGTTTGAATTTCGCTCAAGCTAATCATCAGAGGCTACACCCCTACCGTTTCCCGCTCTGGCTCTAGCACCTTTTGCGAGTAGAACGAGGCCGACTCTTGACCCGTCGCGCACTCCTTGGCAAACTCAATCAGGTGATAGCTCGCCCAGCCCGTGCCAATCACATCCTCAATTTTGCCAGCCTTTAGTGCAGGCCCTGCAAGCTTCCAGAAGGTCTTGCGATAGCTGCTAAACACACCCATGCGAACCAAAATATTGCTCATCATAATCAGCGCCTTTTTGATATTCGGCCAGTTGACACGGGCAGAGCTATTGGGTGCCACAATGCGGTTGGCGTAGGTATAGTTCACCTGGTATTGATAGCGCTCGTACAGAAACTCGGGTTCGTAGGCGGTGGTAATCACCCGTCGCCACATTGCCAGCACCTCGTCGTAGGGCATCAAAAACTTGACGTTAGATTCACGGGTGGGGTCTTCGTCAAACAGCAGCCGATCTTCTTTTTCAAGCCGCGCCCACAATGCCGTCTTGGGTAAGGCATACAGCAAATTAATGGTCAGCACAGAAATATTAGAGGCTTTGATGAAGTCTAAAATGCGATCGCCTGTTTCTGGCGTATCGGTATCAAACCCAATAATAATGCCCGACACTACTTCCATGCCGTACTTATTGAGCTGCTTCACTGCTTCTAAGATGGGCATGCTCAGATTTTGATCTTTAGAAATGGCGTGGAGAGCCTCCGTCTCTGGGGTTTCAATGCCGCAGAACACCGTAGTGAAATAGGCTTCGCGCATTAGCTCGAGCAGCTTGGGGCTTTGGGCGATATTGAGGGTGGCTTCGCAAGCAAACTGAAGCGGGTAGCCTCGCTCTTTTTGCCACTCAATCAGCTTGGGCAGAAACTCTGTGACGGCACGACGGTTGCCGATAAAGTTGTCATCGACAAAATAAACCAGCCCTGGATTGCCAGACTCCAGCATGGCATCGAGTTCATCTAAGATTTGCTGTGGGGTCTTAAGGCGTGGGTTATGCCCATACAGGGTGGGGATGTCACAAAACTCACAGTTAAAGGGGCAACCGCTCGAAAACTGTACGCTGCCGAGCAGGTACTGGTTGAGGTTGATGTGGTGATAGGCAGGGGTGGGGAACTCGCTCAGGGGCAGCCGCTCTAGGGTTTCTAAGCAAAGCTGTTGGGCGGGGCGCTCAATGGAGTTGTCTAGTAGCTCAATCAGCTTTTCGTCGGCATCGCCCAGTTCGCCCATGCGTAAAATATCGAAGTCTGGATAGTATTCTGGACAGCCCGAAACCGATGGTCCACCCACGACCGTCAATTTGCCGTGACGATGGGCGATCGCATTAATTTCGTTAATCTGAGGGCGTTGAATGTGCATCCCGCTGGTAATCACCACATCCGCCCAGCGATAGTCGGCTTCCGTGGCAGGGTTTGCGTTTTCGTCAATCAGGCGCACATCCCACTGTTTAGGGAAATAAGACGCAACCAACAGCAGTCCTTGGGGCGGCATAAACGCCTTGACCCGACCGCCCGTGAGCTTATAGGAATAGTGGAACGTGCCGAAAGACTTACTGTAGCGTGGAAAAATCAGCAGAATACGCCGATGATTTTTGGGAACATACTTTACTTGACCCGGCAGACTTTCGGGAACGCCCGTCTTAATTTCTGTTGGAACCGTCATCTTAAGCTACTCCTCAACATCGACGAATCTTCGCGTTTTGTCTTACTTTAACCAAAGTTTTTGAGCAAATGCTTGAATCCTTAAGGTTTTGGCCAAAAATCTGAGTTTAAAGCATCTGAGATCGCATAGGGGCAGTCAACAGGACAATGCTCTAAAGACAGCCCCGTTTCTAAAGACGCTTGCTCACGAGCATCTGCGTAGCAGGCATTTGCCACTGTTTCAACGTAGGACTTAAGGCTAGGACTATCTAAAAGTAAATCTCGGATGCGTCTGCGCTGCTCTGCAATGGTGCCTTTCCAGGATCCGGTGCGCTGAGTAGGCTGGTATTGCCACTTCAGCAGATGGAGGAGCAACACTTCTAGGCGACTTTTGAGCTGGCGCTTGTCAGACTTACCCAAAGACTCAATCTCCTTGATCAGGTTTTCAAGGTCTAGATTATTGAGTTGGCGATCGCGCAGTAACTGCACCTGCACCTCAAGCCATTGATTGAAGTCTGTATCGTAGAGCGTTTTTGTCGTAACGATCATAGCTAGGCTTCCTTAAGTGCAGTAGTAGGCAAAGGTAATGACTACCATACAAACCCATTTTACGTGTTGAACCACTCTACATCCTGGTTTGGGGTGAATGGGATACCCCTTCTTTAGACCAAAGTGCCCGAGCGGCTTCATTTCCGTAGAGTTTGCGTGGCCCAATTTCAAGAAGCGGTTTGCCTGCATCCTTTGGCAAATTTAGGGTTGGTGGATCATAAGGGTCATCAGAAGAACGCAAAAAGTCCGTTACAAAAACCACGGGGCGATTACTGTTCCAAAATTGCTGCATTTGGATTTTAGTAATAAGAGTCGCTGGAGGCTTACCTGGAAAGGAAGGGGGCAGACGGTTTGCTCCTCCATCGGTTAAAACCGCCACAGTTTGGTAAAGGATTCCAGTGGGTGTAACAGCCCAATCTGCCGAAATGGCTTTGTCTGACTGAGAGGGAATCGCCAGAGATTTACCATCCAACGACCCAATCAATAGGACTGATTCAAATCCACTCAGTATGGAATCTGCTGTCTTAATACTTTTAAACCCTGGTAGTCCGCTGGGATTGAGGTAAAAGCTCATTGACCCCGCCACTCCCAGCTCC
>JAGVDA010000544.1 GCA_020058975.1 Thermosynechococcus sp. WC_1
AGCTATAGGTTCTAGATTCTCCAGATTTATCTTTAGTCTGTACAGTCACAGCCGTTCCATTGTTGCTGTCAGACCATTTTCCTTCTGTTTTCAGAAAAAGGAGGTTTGCCTCAGGTCCTAACGGGGCATTTGTTCCTACTCGAAGATAGGTATCATCAGTTGCCCAGTATTTCTGAATCGACTCTTTAAGATCTTCAAAGGATATTACGATTCCATAGGGACTAACGTTGATAGTTATTGCCTCTCCGGTTTTCCCTTGAGCAACGGAGGCTGGGACTAGATTTTTTTCTTGAGCCAATATGCTTTGTTGGCTACTAAAGATAATACATCCCCCTAAAAGAGATGCTACTGCAATGGATATCAGTCTATTCATGGTCGATATGGCTTTTAAATAATGAACCGATACGAAATACCCCCTACATTGATTTAACTGATAAAGCTTCACTTTTCAAGCGCAGTTCATTCTAAAAAGCTATGTACTATCAGTTTTGCTCTCTAAGTAAAGATCATAGGTGCAAAATGCCGGTTTTTCTCGCTCAATGATTTGGCAGATGGTTGGTCTGTCAATGGCGTCTGTTAGGGGCGATCGCAACCTAACTATAAAATGAAATGGTCTCCCTCCACCTAAAAGAGTATCTTGACCCATGATAGAGGCATTCAAAACAAATCCTTCCGTAAACACCTCTTCGATAGAAATCTGTTTTTGATACTCCGGCAGTTCTTCATCTAGCGATAGCCCAGTATAAAGATGCAGAAATAAGCGTAGACCTCTACGGGTACCCCGCCATCGATAAATTTCAACAGCTTGACGAATTAGTTTTCGCTGCTGCAACTCATCCCAACGCGGGTCTATTGGCCATGCAACCCAATCTGCCAAAAAGGGAAGCAGACTATTGGGGGCGGTTAAGGGGTCGAGATAGGTCCACAGTGACTCAAGCATTTGCACAGAGGGTTCAAACGCTTTCTCAAAAATAGAGAGAAAGCGCCCGACAAAATCTACTTCACTGTAAAACTCAGGTAAAAAGCCTAAATATAGACTGTGAGGGCGAATCGCAAAATTAAGCGGAATCGATTCGAGTAAAGTATTGGAATTCTCTAAGACCGCCCAGGCGCGCAAAAAGGCTCTGTATTCTAGACCCTGTAATTTCCCGGTAGGATATATCAGTGGATCCTCTAAAAGATCCTTAGGAATCGAAAAATAAACAGACGCTTCTGCCCGTTCATTAGGTTGAAGAAACTGTTCTTCAGGCACAACTTTGAACCAAGTCGGCATAAAATAGCCTTCGAACTGAAGTGCTAAGCGCAGGACAATCGGTACATTGCCCTGATTTTGAAGCTGTATCAGTATAGAATTCGGGTCGCCTGGTCTGAGGATGATGGTGTACTGATAGGCGTTGCGCTGAACAGTTTCGATCAATTCAAGGCGATCTCTTGGCTGTAGATCCGCCTCTTCTGAAGGGGTTAGTTGAATGGATATTGCTAAATTAGGACGAGTCTCCGCCATACTGCTCGACCATTTACTCAATAATAATTTTGGGGCCAACAAACTGACCTAGGGTCGAACTCTTAGGCTCTGTATCGATTTTAAGTTCACTATCAGCCCCATCGATTTGGACTCGAATTAAATATTCTCCGGGTTGGAGCCGTTCAAAGGGGAAGGTGAGTCGATGAGTCTCAGTTTGACGATCTTGAGCGCGAAAGATAAATGAAATCAAGTTATCCTTGGTCTCTGAAGTCAAAAGTCGATTCATGGTGATCAGCGCTCGTTGCGAGGGAGTCACGTTGTTGTCCAACTCAACGATAATGTCTCCGTTCCGTGGATCTTGGTTGTTAGATTGAAACACGCCTCCTAACCATCCACCCGCAGGTGGACGGTTGACAACTTGAGCATCACCTTTAAGAGATGGGCATAAGATAAACGCGATCGCATTGGATTCAATCGCAAAGTCAGGCTCACCTTTTCGGTCATTAGACGCAGGACGGTTAGGGGGAGAGTGGAGAACTTGTAAGCTCTGAACGCCTGCCTGTAAATTTACTCCCTGAAGTTCTTTTAAGTTCAGTAAGTTAAGCGTAAGTTGATTATTGGTGATTTCTTGTGGCATCAAGATGGTTTGCCCAATCCGAATTTTTGTGTCTGCACTCTGAAAATTGCGTCCAATGATGGAAAGTTTGCTTTCAAGGGTAATGGCAGCGCGAGGATCTTTACCCTCTTGTATAACCCGATCAAGATAGGGCTGGTTCTGACCAACGTAGGTTCTACGCTCGCTGACGGGCATTGGTACGTCGCCCATTGCATTTCCTTCAATCAAGACAACTGTGGCTTGGTAAAGAATTGCGAGGGTCGCCTTTGCTTGGGGCAATTGGCTCCAGATTTGGAAAGCTTCGCTAGAGTTTAGGGATAATGGCGTTAAACGAACCCGCTCGGCTTGTTCTGGTAATGTCGAACCATAGAGAAACTCATACTGCGGATCGTCTATGGTTTCCTGAAACATTGAGGCGGTAAGAAAGGGGTAATCGACGAGTGTTCTGAGGATAGCGCTCATAAAAACCTGAGGCTCCATCCGCTGCTCATCGCCATAGACAGTGAGCATATAAGACAAGTCAACCCCAATTTGTGCCCTACGGATGAGGTCTCCCTTGGGACGGCGATGGGTCAAATCACTATTGATATAAGACGTGTTAGGAGAAACCTGATACAGGTAAACGTTGACGCCTGTTTCAGGAATGGCGCTGCCTGCACTCGGCTGCAACATTGTAACCTTTGGGGCGGATCCTGTGGCGGATTGAATGCCTGTTTGGACAATTCGAGCTAAGGTTGCGGTTACGGTGGCGATCGCCAGATGGTTACTCATCTTGAAATGTACAGAGCCTTTGTTTTATTAAAACTATAAATAAGCAATGCTAAAACCGCGTCAAATTTTACGTGTTTTAACGCATCTATTTTATTGAAGTATGTAGGCAGGCCAAATTAAATATAGGATAGATCGAGCTGAAATCCTTGTGCTGCCTGAAAGCTTTTGTGAGTTTATTTATGCCAACCAGCTTAATCTGTATTGGTTAGACGAGCTGCTTTGTTAAAATTTCAATGGCGGTGACGGTGCGGTTCAGCTCTGTTGTTAGTGGGTTAGAGCTTTGTCGTTGGAGGATATCTGCTAGGTTTCGGTAGTACCACAACACTCCATCTCGTCCCCCGCTGAATCTCGACCATAGATCATTCTCGTGGGTGTGCAGGTCGGTAAGAATGGCACGAGCGTTATGAAGTTTATCGGCGGCGGACACTAGACGAACGGATGCGGATGCATGGTGTAGATGCTTAAGATAGGCTTCTTTTCGAACTTTCCAGGGTGGCTTGGGCGTTTGCTGGGTATCAGTGCATTCCGCCACGATGCTAGCAACTCGATCTCCAAATTGGCCTCGAATTTGTTCTAGGGTGGTCGCTCCACCTTGATCTTCGACGGCATCGTGCAGCAGGGCAGAAATGGCTTCGTCTTCGTCGCCCCCATGTTCTAAGACAAGGCTAGCGGCACCCAGCAGATGAGAAATGTAGGGGGTGGTTGTGCCTTTACGCACTTGGGTTGCATGAAGTTTGGTGGCAAGGATGAGGGCTTGGGTAAAGCGATCACTTAACATTCTGTCTGAATTGTGGGTGGGAGCGTTTGATGCCGATGGATTAATGTTTAGGTTTTTTAAACCTGCATTCAGCGATTATTCAGTCTTGCGTGCGCGCTGTCCGATGCTCACAACTCCAATAGTCATGCGGCTCCAGACATGTGAAAAACTTTTTTGCCTAACCGTATTCGGTTGTGCGTCAATTTGATGTGGGATTGATAGAGTAGAAGGGCTGATTAACGAGAAGTCAAACGATGGAATGCCCTCTGTGCGGTCATGTTAAAGCT
>JAGVDA010000525.1 GCA_020058975.1 Thermosynechococcus sp. WC_1
ACTTAAGATGCCGCCCACCATCAATAGCGAAATCATAGACTGACGCATACAGTCGCTAGCTCCCTTTGGTTTTGTATCCATTTTTGTGTTCATTTAATCTATGTCTTAAATTCGAGTTGGGGCAAGATCACCTTAAACGTGGTGCCCTGTGCCAGCTTACTTTCGACACGAATTTGACCGTAATGGGTTTCGCAGATGGCCTTGGCGATCGCCAATCCTAGCCCCGTCCCTGAATTAGACGCAGGCGTAGTCACATTAGTTCGCGGACGGGCAGGATCTACCCGATAAAACCGCTCAAACACATGGGGTAAAGCCTGTTCAGGAATGCCCGTCCCTGTGTCTTTAATCAACACCTGGAGCTGTCGGTTCGTCTGTTCTAGCTTAAGCTGCACCGATCCGCCGGCAGAGGTGTGCTGCAATCCATTGCTTACTAAGTTAGAAAAGAGTCGCGCTAACTGGTCATAGTCACCCATGAGCGTAAAGGGTTCAATGCCGTTTTCTGGCTCCAGTTCGGCCTCCCCGAGGTCTAGGGTGAGCTGAATATTCTGGGCTGCTGCGGTGGCTGACTGTTCTTCTACCACCGCCATCAGCAGTGCATCTAAGGGGCATGGCTGAAGCTGTGGCTGCACCATGCCGCTATCCTGCCGCGCCAGAAACAATAAATCGTTGACCAAATGCCCTAGGCGCTGGGTGAGACGCTCTACGACCTCAAGCTGCTGCCGCTGATCTTTAGGCGTCATGTCGGGGTCGCTGAGGGCAACCTGCACCGTCGTCTGAATCAGCGCAAGCGGGTTACGCAGCTCATGGGAGGCATCTGCGGTAAACTGCCTCAGATATTGATACGACTCTTGCAGGGGCTGTATCGCAAGGCGAGATAGAAACCAGCCCACCGCTGCCACAAACCCTATCATGACCGTTAGCCCTGCGGCTAAATCGACAAACAGCTCACGAGTGGGCTTTGCCACCTCAAACCAAGGATGGCTGACCCGCAGATAGCCCAAAATGTCGCCACGATACTCTAGACGCTGGGTTAGCTGCCGCAGCACATAGTCGGGTCGAATTCTGACCGTTTCGCCTTTCTGAAGCACATGCAGGGGAAAGGCCAGCGGTTCCGACAGCGTAGACCACAGCGGATCGCGGCGAGGGCTAAACCACTCCAAGTCGATCCGGTCATCGTCTACGGCCTCAGCATTACTGCGAAAGCTGGCATCTATGTTGACCTGATAGTGCAGTTGATGGTCAGAGCCAAGGGTTTGTTCTAAGACAAGCGATCGCCCCACTACTTCCACCACATGATGAAGGGTGTCATCCACCCGCTCAATCAGCGTTTCGCGCACATACCAGTAAAACCCACTGGCAAATAAAATCAGCAAAGCCGCCGTAACGGCGGTATACCAGAGGGCTAAACGTCGTCGAGTGGCTTGAAACATGGGGCTATGCCGAAGGTTCCGTCACGCTTTCTGATAGCAGCTTTTCTTTATCGAGTCGGCGCTTACGGGCATAAAGCTGAATGGTCGCCACCATTGCCACGACCATCCCAAAAATGACCCACACCGTAATATCTGTGGGGAAGTTCCCCTTAAAGACCACCAGCAGCACAATGACCACCAGCAGGACTGTAGGCGCTTCATTCAGCCCCCGTAACTGCTGACCGCTCCAGCGACAGGTGCCTGCCTCTAGCTGCTTTACCAGTCGCGTGCAGTAGTAGTGATAACCCAATAGCAGCAGCACAAAAGCCAGCTTCGCATGAAGCCAACCCTGCTTGAGCCAATCAGGCTGACCCACGAGTAGCCCAACGGCACAAACCACCGTCACCAGCATCCCAGGGGTGGTAATGATATTGAGCAATCGCTTCTCCATCAGCCCGTACTGCTTTTTGAGAATAGACTGTGCGGGTTCTGGCTCATCATTTGCCTCTACGTGGTAGATAAATAGACGCACGAGATAAAACAGACCCGCAAACCAAACGACAACGCCAATAATATGAAACGCCTTAAACCAAAAATATGCCATGACGGATCTCAACGCGATTGATTAAAACAGCTTTTTACACTGGGGGTTATGCCTTCGCCAAACAGAAGCCGAACGACTGCTTAGGTACTTTCTGGGAAACAACCTACCGCTGGCTTCGACTCCCTTCGACTCCCTTCGACAAGCTCAGGACAAGCCGCTCAGCCAGCTAGAGACTAGAGATTGTGCCCTGAGCGGAGTCGAAGGGCATAATCTCGGCGGTACAACCTTTTCTGGGAATCGCCTTACGATTTATCGTCAAGGGCTGAAACCCGACCTAAAGCCACTCTAATATCCATTGTGCCAGAGTATCCGACCCAGAAAATTGCTAGAGTAGTGTCAGCAGCAATACCAATCTCAGGCAGTCGCACGTCATGGAATCACCAATTCAGGCTGTTCAAGCCGCCTATGGCGGGGACTCATTTTCTGGAAGAACCCCACCGCCCGATCTCCCCTCTCTTTTGCTCAAAGAGCGAATTGTTTACCTTGGGCTGCCGCTGTTCTCTTCTGACGACGTGAAGCGCAGAGTGGGCATGGATGTTACAGAGTTAATCATTGCTCAGTTGCTTTACCTTCAGTTTGATGACCCCGATAAACCCATTCGGTTCTACATCAACTCCACCGGAACCTCTTGGTATGACGGTGATGCCGTAGGGTTTGAAACGGAAGCCTTTGCCATTTGCGATACGCTCCAGTACATTAAGCCCCCCGTTCACACCATTTGTTTAGGGCAGGCGATGGGTACAGCCGCCATGATTTTATCGAGCGGCGCAAAGGGTTTTAGAGCCAGCCTTCCCCATGCCACGATTGTGCTAAACCAAGCGCGTTCGGGCGCACAAGGTCAAGCGACAGATATTCAGATTCGGGCAAAAGAAGTGATGGTTAACAAGACTTCGATGCTCAATATTCTGGCTCGCAATACGGGGCAAACGGCTGAGAAAATTGCCAAAGATATGGATCGCATGTTTTACCTTACGCCTCAAGAGGCGAAAGAGTACGGACTGATTGATATTGTCCTCAATAGCTCTAAAGATGCGGCGATGCCGCCTGTTTTAGCTGCTGGCGCGGGCATTATTTAGGGCAAAAAACAGCCGAACAGCTTTTTGCAGCCTCCTTTGATTTGATTTAGCACAATTATTTATACCTAACCTAAAGGAGTTCCAGCTATGCCAATTGGTGTACCCAGCGTTCCCTATCGCCTCCCTGGCAGCACCTATGAGCGCTGGATTGATATCTATACGCGCCTCAATCAAGAGCGCATTATTTTTCTGGGTCAAGAAGTCACAGATTCGCTGGCAAATTCTATTATTGCCGCAATGCTTTATCTCGATTCTGATGACCCTACCAAGCCCATCTATATCTATATCAATTCACCAGGTGGCTCTGTCACGGCAGGTATGGCAATTTATGACACCATGCAGCACATTAAGTCTGAGGTTGTCACCATTTGCGTGGGCTTAGCGGCGTCAATGGGTGCATTTTTGCTGGCGTCTGGCAGTAAGGGTAAGCGACTGGCATTGCCGAATGCTCGGATTATGATTCACCAGCCCTTAGGCGGCACGGGTCGTCGTCAGGCGTCAGATATTGATATTGAGGCCAGAGAAATTCTGCGGATCCGAGATTCTCTGAACCATATTTTGGCGGAGCGCACAGGTCAACCCGTTGAAAAGATTGAGCGCGATACCGATCGCGATTACTTTATGTCTGCTCAAGAGGCCAAGGAGTATGGACTCATTGACAATGTGATTGAGCGATCGCTCTAAATCCATCTTTCCAAATACTCGCAAAAGCTGAGTTCATAGGAATGAGAAGTGCAGAGACAGCGATTTGTCTCTGCACTTTTTTATGTAAGATTGGCGATTATTTTCGTAAGCGCTACTGAAAAATATTGCACCCAAGGAGGCGAAATCCTTGCCGAACACTAGCCAGCTTAATCTTTTTGAGCAGCCGAACTCTGCCCCATCAGAGACAAACGATCAGCCTCTAATCTTAGACAATCAGGATACTGGTCTTTTTAAGGTGGGCGATCGCATCCAGATCGTCAAAGCTGGCTCACCCCTACAGCATCTCAACGGACAGAAGGGTCATGTTGTCAGTCTTATTTCAGGCAACGTCTCGGTGCAGGTCGAAGGTATTGCCGTAGTGCTGATGTTTCCGCCGGACGCGCTAGAGCCGTGGACTCCCATCAGCGAATATACAAGTGCTAGAGAAGCAGCCGAGGCCGTCGAATTGTTTCGAGTGGGCGATCGCGTCGAGTGCCACCTTGCTTTCATCGGTCAAGTTGGCATTGTGCAAAGCATTGGAAAGCATTGCGTCACCACGGTTGCTTGGGTAGCCTATGGCGAGGGTAAACCCTTATATCCCTGTGCTTTGGAGTTTTTGAGCCGAGTAATGGATTAGGGATGGTGGGGCGATCGCCCAATCTGAAACCAAAGCGATAACAGCAGTCAAGACCATTACGGTAGCCCTGGATGCAGAAGCGATAGCATTGATAGACAAAGATTCATAGACTTAATCTTCATCTAATGTCAAATTCTCTCACGTAAAATTCATGCGAGCCTTAAACAGGAGGTCGAGCAGATGATTTCTTCAAGCTGCCGTATCGGTATTATTGGTGCTGGGACGACAGGCGCTTACCTGGCAAGTCTACTGGATCAGCAAGGGTTTCAGATTACCCTATTTGAGAAATCGCCTTACCCCCGCACCGATGGCTGTGGCATTCTCTTGGTGCAGGCGGGTATGGAAGCCCTCAATCAAGGCAATGCCCAGATCTGTAAAGCCATCATCAATGCAGGTTCTGCGGTCAAGCGGTTTGAATTCCGTAATCTACGCGGCGACGTCTTTAGCTCCGAAGCAGTCCAGTATTGCGAAGACGAACTTCCTGGCATGTTGGTGCATCGCAAACCCATCTTAGAAGCGATTCTAGAGACAGTGCCCTCAACTTGCTTTCATTTTGGGGCTGAACTTGAGTCTGTCACTCAGCATTCTGGCGGGGTTATTGCTCATTTTAAAGATGGACAGACCTGGGAAGGCGATCTGCTGATTGGGGCGGATGGCATTGTCTCAAAGGTTCGACAATTTGTGGTGCCAGGGGTGAACCTATGCTACCTGGGGGATTTAGTCTGGCGTGGAATCGTAGACGACAACACCTTTTGCCCAGACGGCACGTTTCTGGTCTACGCCCGTGGGCGCGGGATTTATGCCAACTTCTTCGATATCGGCAATGGACGTACCCACTGGGGCTTTTTTATCGAGCAGCAGCAGCTTGGCATCGAGAAAGGCGCACTTTTACCTCAAGATGACGCTATCCCTTCTAAAGAATTAGCAAAACTGCCTGACGATGCCCGGGCTATTATTGAAGCAACGTTGCCAGAGGCCATTGTCAGCCGCTATTCCTATGACATCGATCCATTGCCCCAGCTTTATAACGGACGCATTCTCTTAATGGGTGATGCTGCCCATGCCAAAAGTCCCTCACGGGCGCGGGGCATGACTTCGGGCTTTGAAGATGCTTTGACCTTATCGAGGCTTCTGGCTTCAAATACTGATATTGATGAGATGCTTGCAGCTTTTCAATTAGAACGGATGCCGATTGTTCATGAATATCAGCGTACCAGCCGCGAAATTAGCCGCAAAATCGGCCGCAGTCAAAAACAGGCTGCCTAATCAAAATATTTTGCCAAGGAAATTGATGACATGACCGAAATAAAGTCCAGTTTGCCTTTTTCTGCGGTGCTTGGTACCACGGAATCAGGGCTTTCTACCCTAAGCTACAATGCCTTTCATGTGCCGACTGCTTTCTTACACAATTGCGGAACTTGGGAAGGAACTGCAAAGCGTGTGCTGAAGGACGGAACGCTAGTGGAGGAACATCTTGTTCGCGTAAAAATTGAGATTGAGGAGGCGCGTTATGTGCAGACTAATACGGTACGAATTAATACACCCCAAGAAGTGACGGCTCAATACTTCGGGTATTTTTCTGAGGGAAAGCTGGTTTTTCCGTTGACGGATGAAGTTTATACCCTCGGTGGCGAGAAAGCGACTGAATTTTCAGGACAGGCGTGGGCGGTCACAGACGATCTGATTGTGTATCGTGGCAGTAGAACCTTACAGAACTGCAAAACCTACTACAACGAGCTAATCGCCTTGACGCATGCCAACGCTCAACATCGGGTTCGCACAACTCAGCTCTTTGAAGATGGATTTTATAAATTAGTCACAATGATTGAGGAAGCTAAAGTTGAGGCTCGGTAAAGGTCTATACAGAACTTAATTTTTATGAAACACCTGCTTATAAACTCGGCCTCTTTGCCCCAGTAAATTGCCACAATAATGCATTGAATTTCTGGTTAATCAAAGTAGAGCAAATCTTTATTGCTAGCTTAGACCAACGACAACCAAGCAGGAATATAGCTATCGGACTGCTCCATAATTTGACAGAGTTCATCATGATTCATCGCCTGCATTGCCATCGCTAAACCCATGTGAACCATGTTGAGTCGTTGCTGAGCCTCTGGACTAAGGTCTACCGCAGCATCTCTTGTACATTCGAGAACACTTGCCGTCATGCTGAGGTTGTCGGCGGCAACCGCTAAAGCTTCGGCTAATAAACAGTTCAACATAATTCCCCCTGTCTTATCTGTTTGACTCTGTGTATTTATCATTGTATGGAAACCGCAAAAAAAATACGGCGTGAATACTGAACTTTGTCGTCGGGGTATTGCCAAAATCTACGGGTTTACACGGACACAAAACGTTAGTCAAAGCATACAGATAAGAAATCTGTGAATGAGATTCTGCCCACAGCAGTGTAGAACATAGTGAAATGAGTCACCTTAGCGTAATCAACTTTAAGGCTCTGCCGATTTAAGGAAAACGGCAGAAGCCAGTCAGGTCTTTGTTCTTTATCAAAAACTCAGCTAGAGTCTGATAGTTGGTGCAGGCATGACCGATGGCTGATAGGGGGGAAACGTGGATATCTGGCGCAAACTGTTCCAGGCTGAACTTGTTTTTGAGGATGAGGTTGAAGATGGTTTAGCGTTAGCTTGTGCCTATACCGCTGAGTATTTTTCGTACATTTTGCTAGAGCGAAAAGTTGAGCCATTTATCTTAAAACTGATTCCCCCCCTTCAATCTGAAGTGATTGAAGCTTTTCAAGAAGAGCTAGAAGTCAGAATATATGAAGAACTGATTCAACTTGAGTATGACCCGCTTCAGCCGCAACAAGACTGCATGGCATTTGAACGTTGGGTGGGTTGCCTAGAGTATGGTCCCAATGGCGTGTTAGCAGAGGTTGCAGAAACATGCGGCATCTCGCCCCTTTATTTCCCGTCTCAGAGTGGTTGGTATGTTAATCCTGGCTATGTATTCAACCTTGAGGGGGAAAAGTTTCGCGTTTTGAATGAGTCTGACCAGATTGGGATTGAGAAAGAAGTATAGAGCTTAAGCATGTGTAAGGGTGTGACCTTTAGGAATGAGAATAAATAAAATAACGTCCAGGTTTTGTAGGGGCGGGTTTTGCCGATAAATCTAGGATTCTCTAACGCAGTATCAGCTAA
>JAGVDA010000108.1 GCA_020058975.1 Thermosynechococcus sp. WC_1
GGGCTTTTACAAGAGGTGATTGCCGAGAGTGAATTCAAGGGCAAATCCGGTGAAACCACCTGGCTGAGATCGCCCTCTAGCGGCACTGTCGCCCGTAAAGTTGTTCTCGTGGGTTTGGGTAAATCAGAAAACTTTACGTTAGAAGGACTGCGGCAGGGGGCAGCGGCGATCGCCCGTACGGCCCAAAAACAGAAAGCAAAGCGCGTTGCCATTTCACTCCCGCTCTGGAACCAAGACGCGGCACTTTCCGCAGCGGCAATGATAGAAGGCGTGGTGCTTGCTTTACACCAAGACAACCGCTTTAAGTCAGAGACAGAGAATGGCTCAGGGCTTCATATTGAGCAGATTGATCTATTGGGAGTAGATGGGCAAGAAGAAGCCATCACCCAAGCGCAGCAGATGTGTGAGGGGGTCATTCTTGCTCGTGAACTGGTCAATGCCCCTGCCAACGTCGTCACGCCCATGAGCTTGGCAGACACCGCTGCTGAACTGTCGCAGTCCCTCGGCTTAACCTTAGAAGTTTTAGAAAAAGAAGCCTGCGAAGCGCTGGGTATGGGAGCCTTTCTAGGCGTTGCTCAAGCCTCTGAAATGCCGCCTAAGTTTATCCACATCACCTATAAGCCATCAGGCACCCCTACGCGCAAACTAGCGATTATTGGCAAAGGGTTAACCTTTGACTCGGGTGGACTAAACATCAAGCCCACGGGCAGCGGCATCGAAACCATGAAAATGGACATGGCTGGCTCCGCTGCGGTGTTTGGCGCAGCAAAGGTGATTGGCCTACTAAAGCCAGACGCTGAAGTTCACTTTATCGTCGCTGCCACTGAAAACATGATTAGCGGTCGCGCCATCCACCCTGGCGATGTTTTAACGGCTTCCAATGGCAAAACCATTGAGATTAACAACACCGATGCTGAAGGTCGTCTCACCTTAGCCGATGCGCTGGTGTTTGCCGAAAAGCTTGGGGTCGATGCGATCGTAGATTTAGCCACCTTAACCGGAGCCTGCATTGTGGCCTTAGGCAACGATATTGCAGGGGTCTGGAGTCCGCAGGATGAACTCGCCAATGCCTTGCTGAGCGCCTCCGAACAGTCTGGGGAAAAAATGTGGCGAATGCCCCTAGAAGACAAATACTTTGAGGGCATGAAGTCGATGATTGCCGACATGAAAAATACAGGCCCTCGTCCTGGTGGCTCTATTACGGCAGCGCTATTTCTGAAGCAGTTTGTCAAAGAAACGCCTTGGGCGCACCTAGATGTAGCAGGCCCTGTCTGGGTTGAAAAAGAAAGTGGCTACCACAATGCCGGAGCTACGGGCTTTGGCGTAAGGACGCTCGTGAATTGGGTATTGGCTGCAAAGTAACAGCCGCTCACCCTAAAAATCCCCTCCTGGGAGGGGTGCCCGAAGGGCGGGGTGGGTTAGTCAGCAGCGCCATGACTAGCCCACCCACCCCATTCTGGGCAGGGCTAATTTATTGTGATCACAGAAAAAAGCTTCGGGACATCATGCACTAAAGCGCACTCCTCGAAGAGAACAAAAATTCTCTATAGTTTCAAGAATTTATCGGTTTAGCCGTTCATCCTTTAGGCTTGAGAAACCGCCAATTCCTGAAGCTGCTGCTGCTGATCTTGAGAAATGCAGGACTGAATGATGGTTTCTAAATCGCCTTCTAAAACCTTCTCTAACGGGAAGTTAATATTGAGGCGATGATCGCTCGCACGGTTGTCTTTGTAGTTGTAGGTGCGGATTTTCTCAGAGCGCGAACCCGTGCCCACCTGCGATCGCCGCAGATCAGAAACCGCCTCATTTTGCTCGCGTAGCTTCATTTCGTAAAGCTTCGCTCGCAAAATCTGCATGGCACGCTCTTTGTTTTGGAGCTGCGATCGCTCCTCGGTACAAAAAATCCGAATCCCGGTCGGCTTGTGGAACAAATCGGCAGCGGTTTCAACCTTGTTTACGTTTTGTCCCCCTGCACCGCCCGATCGCGCCGTAGACATTTCAATATCTTTCGGGTCAATGTGAATCTCCACATCATCCACTTCGGGCATAATGGCAACCGTTGCGGTCGAAGTATGCACCCGTCCCGATGTTTCCGTTGCAGGCACCCGCTGCACGCGGTGAACACCAGCCTCGTACTTGAGCTTGCTGTAAACGCGATCGCCCTGAATTTCTAAAATTGCTTCTTTAAAACCGCCCATTTCCCCCACAGACTCACTAATCAGCTTTACCTTCCAATTTTGGGTATCTGAGTAGCGCGAGTAGAGTCGCACCAAATCTCCAGCCCAAATACTGGCCTCATCGCCCCCAGTGCCTGCGCGAATTTCTAGCATGATGTTTTTGTCATCATTGGGGTCACGGGGCAGCAACAGCACCTTGAGATGGCTTTCTAGCGTGGCTAAGCGCTCAGTCAGTTCTGATACTTCTAAAGAGGCCATTTCTCGCAGATCTGGATCACTGGCAGATTCCTTTAAAATCTGCTGAGCCTCAGCGAGTTCTGCCTCCGTTGATTTCCACTGGTCAAAGGTATCCACCGTCTCTTCTAGAGAAGCACGCGCCTTTGCAATCCGCTGAATCTCTCCTGGATCTACAGCGACTTCCGGATCTCCTAAGCGGCGAGTGAGTTCATGAAAAGTTTGCTCAACCGATTTGAGTTTATCAAGGAGATAGGCTTCAGCCATGTTCGTTCAGCTTCAAAAAAAGAGCAGTCAATAAAAAATACCGCGCGGGTTAAGGCGGATAATCATCTTTAAATCAGTTTAGCTGAAAATACCCTAACCCCATACACGATGGAGACTGAACCATGCCAGAAGGCTTGACGCCTGCGCTACCTTGCACAGAAACATAGACACAATGGATCCTAAAATAGCAGCGTCATTCAGTCACCAGGGTTTTGCAAAAGTGGAGCGCATTTTACAGGATGCAGAAATCTCAACACTCACTGAGCAATTCCCTTCGGTGCGCGGAGGGTTAAGAAACCTTGTAACTACTCAGGCTGAGGGATGAGAGGTTCGGGATTTCCCGAAAACAATCCAATAAGCGCATTCAAGAGATTGCGATCTTGCTTGCGTAAGGTGGA
>JAGVDA010000247.1 GCA_020058975.1 Thermosynechococcus sp. WC_1
GATCGCACTACGGTCTACAGCTAAAACCATCTCAGTTCACCACTTGGGTTTTCTTTTTAAATTGCTTGCGTGTCTTGGGTTTGCTCCCGAATAACGGCGCTCCAGTTATCATTTTCTACGGCGGCTTCTAGCGCCTGCTGTCGCTGCGCATCGGTTTGGGCTGTTTCTTGGTGCAGGGTGCCATCTGCCATCGCTCGCCGGAGCTTTAGCTTTTTCTCTTCATAGGCTTCGCGCTCTGCGGGGGACATGGTCTGGCTGGCGGCATCTTTAACAGTGCCTGCCCAGGTGCCGCTGGTATCTGCATTCCCCACTGGCATTTGGGGCAGTGCTGCAATCCAGGCATCTCGAAGCTGCTCCATTTCTTCTCGTTTGGGGAACTTGAAGGGCTGGACTTTTACAAAAGCACAGGTTTGCTCACCGTGCTGGGTGAGGTGGCTTTTGAGAGACAGGGAAACGTTACGAGAGTAGCCAATATATTGGGTTTGGCGCTCCTGATTAAGCACGGCATAAACTCCGGCAACTTTGGCCTCGGCGGTATCTGCACACCAAGCTTCAAGGGCGGTCGCACTTTCTGAGTTGATTTCCATCGCAGGTGCTTCAGGTGCTACGACAGAATGTTCATCTTCAGAACTGTACAGAAAGTCGTGCAGGCCACGATGCGCTTGGGGCACGTTTTGATGCTCGATAGAGGTTGAGTGGTCGGGGGTCACTTGCATCACTCCAAAAAAGGCTTTTAACTATTATCGTCTGAAGAACACCTTGGCGAAGGAAAGATAAATGCAGAAACTATAATTGCGCCAGTTTATGCGCAATTATTAGACAAACTGGTCTTAAAGAAAGGCTTTTGTGGAATGGTTGAACCAGAACTTCAGGATGTACCCGAGTGGATGAAAAATGGGCTGCTTCACCTCCAGCATCTTGACTATGCTGAGGCGCTCAACTGTTTTCGCCAAGCCCTAATACTCAATCCAAATCTGCCAGAAGGGTGGCACAACTATGGTTCCGTATTAGAAAAACTGGGCTGCTATGGTGCGGCGATCGCCGCCAACAGCAATGCGCAAAAGCTCTATACCACCCCCACGCTAAGACTCGCCCCCCCAGAACCCGAACCCACCGATGCGATCGCCGCTGCCCTTGCGCTCCAAAGCTCTAGTGCAGACTATTGGCTGGGTCGCGGTCATGCCTTATGCGATCAGGGCATCTATGACCAGGCGATCAACAGCTATGACAAAGCCCTCAGCCTTCGCCCTGACGACCCTCAAGCCTGGTTTGGACGGGGCAATATGGCGGCGGCATTGGGAGAATTTGAAACGGCGATCACCAGCTATGACCAAGCCACTACCTTTGAGCCAGATGATTACCAAGCTTGGAATAATCGTGGTTATGCGCTCCATCGACTGGGGCAGTATGAAGCGGCGATCGCCAGCTATGACAAGGCGATTGACTATAAGGCAGACTGCTACCCCGCTTGGAATAACCGAGGGTTTGCGCTGTTTCATTTGGGGCAGTATGAGGCGGCGATCGCCGAGTTTGATCAGGCATTGGTACTACATCCTCATTACCCTGAGGCTTTGCATAATCGTGGCAATGCGCTGAAGGCGTTGGGGCGGTTGGAAGAGGCGATCGCGAGTTACGACAGGGCGATCGCCCTTAAGCCGGACTTTCTAGAAGCACAGGAAAACCGCAGTTTGGCACAGCAGGCATTGCCGCCTACCGCAATGGCAATTTCTACGGGCTTGGAGACTAATGCAGACTTTCAGCTCAATCACTTAGACGAGTATTCGGTTGAACCACTTTCAGAACAGTCTCTGGCGGTTTTGCTAAATCGTTCGATTACCTTTTGCCGAGAGGGTAACTTTCTTGCTGCCGAGCCACTGGTGCAGCAGGGTATCGAAACACTAGAGACGTTGATCCAAACGCCAGAGCTTGAGCCAGCCCAATTTACCGTGTTTGATCGTCAATACGCTGCTTTCCAGCAGCTTCAGGTGGATGTGTGGGTAGAGCGCGATCTAGAGCTGGCGTTAGAACTGGCTGAAGCCTCCAAAAATCGTTATCTCAACCATATCTATGGTCAGAAGCTAAAGGCTTCAAAATTTTCTTACCCTCAGATGCAGGCATGTCTGAATAAGCGAACCGTTGCCATTTACTGGCATCTGAGTCCTGCTAACCTTCATACTTTTATTCTCAGACAAAATCATCCGCCCATTGCGCTCTCTTCTCTGCATCAAGGTCAGCGCTTTGAAGCATGGATTGATCAATGGCAGCAAGATTATGCGCAATTCCGCACTCTGAATCCAGAGCTTGCCACAACAGCGCCTTGGCGACAGACGATGGTCTATCGCTTAGAGCAGCTCTCTGAAATTTTAGAGATTGATGTACTCTGCCAGACCTATCTCCAAGACATAGATGAGGTTATTCTAATTCCCCATCGGGGGCTGCACCTGCTGCCCCTACACGCACTATTTCCTGATGCGCTCCAGATGACCTATCTTTCTAGCGTGGCGTGGGGGCTAGATCTTCCGCAGCGCCCTCCTGTCAAAATTCAGCGATTGCTGAGTATTGAAGCGCCAGATTCGGCTCTGAATGTCTCTCAAGATTCATCTCCAGACCTCACCGCAACGGCACTCACTCAGCATTACGGAAAAGTACAGTCCTTCACACTTCCCCACGCTGAAGCCACTTCCAGCCGATTTGCGGCAGCGTTAACGCTGATGTCTGATTGCCTTCATTTTTCTGGCCGTTGCCGCCAGTCTATCCTAGATCCAATGCAGTCGGTTTTAGAACTATTGGGAACCGAAACGCTTGCCTCTTCAGAAATCTCGACGCTGAATTTGTCTCGCTATCCTGTGGTCTGTCTGCCGAACTGTGAGTTTATAGAGACGGGGGCGTTGGCGATCGCCCAGGACTTCATCCCCATTGCCACCAGCTTTCTTGCCGCTGGCGTCGGTTATGTCATGAGTTCCCTGTGGCTAGTAGACGAATTGCCCAGAACCCTTCTGACGCTAGAATTTCATCGAGGGTTGAGGCAGGCGATACTCCCAGCGGCAGCGCTTGCGAAGGCGCAGCGGTGGCTTCGCACTGCCACCCAGAAAGATGTCCTTCGCAGATGCCAGTCTCAATCTCTCGCCGTTTCTCTAAACGATTTGGGCGAAGATCTGCACCCTTATGCCCATCCTTTTTACTGGGCTGGCTTTATGGTGACGGGTCAAATGCCTCACCCACCAGCAGTTCAGCTCGATACTTTGGCGCTTCAGGCATTCTTGGAGGCGATAGCTGCGCACCAAGCCTCCAAACCTCTCGAAGGGTTTTCTAACCTAGAATTACAGGCCGACCTTGAGCAAGTCACGGTTCAAATCCGGCAACTTGCCCAAAAGTACCCATTACTGCGAAAAACTTATGAAGCTGCTTTCCAGAAGCTGAGAAAGACCAGTGCTGAATAGCCTTTTAGCCTGCGTCTGCCATTGCCTTTTGGCGGATTTTGACCGCAGCAGAGGGTGCTTGAATACGTCTGGCAGATAGCGTGGTGCGATCGCCCAACATCATCCTCTGAGGCGGCACTAGATACCCCAAACCTTCTTGAATGGCCTTCCCTACAACGGGGCTGCTTTCTTTTTGAGCCAGTAAATGCAGGTAGTCTAGAGCCTGCGATTGCTCTCTTGCACTCAACTGACCCTCCGTCATCAGCGTCGTTAACTGGCGTACCGCCATCAGCCGCCGTAGTTCATCTCGATGCAGCAACCCTGCGACACATCGCTCAAAGGAGTGGATCGGCTGATTTTGTCGGGTCAGCATCAGCCAGATCGCCAGCCCTAACGCTCCAAAAATTCCAACTTCTTGAGTAAACAGCAGCATCGCTAACCAAGGGCTACCCAAATCTTGCCAGAC
>JAGVDA010000403.1 GCA_020058975.1 Thermosynechococcus sp. WC_1
AGCTGCTAGCAGCCTTTTGCTCCAGGTATTGAAACCCGTCCACTCAAAGGGCGATTGATGTCGAGGCTTGACCATAAGCGATTCGAGAAGCCTTCAAATCCGGTGAGTGGGTCTGACTGGAATTTTGACAGGTCTATCGCTTGAGAGTAGCTTTAGAGCCTTGAGCATTTACAAAACACAACAGAGATGGGTGCTGCGACTTTTATCCCCGCAGTTTCTGTGACCAAACCCGTGTCGGTAAGCCCCACACATAAATGAACCCTTCTGCCGCCTTATGATCAAAGGCATCATCACTACCGTAGGTGGCAAGGTCAGATGCATAGAGCGAGAATTCCGACTTGCGACCCACAGGTGCAGCAATACCCTTAAAGAACTTCATTCGCACCACGCCTGTTACCCGCTGTTGGGTTTGTCCAATAAAGGCATCCAGTGCCTGTTTGAGCGGACTGTACCAAAGACCATTGTAAACAAGCTGGCTATAGCTCTCTTCAATGCCGCGCTTGTAGTGGCTTACGTCAGCGGTTAACGTTAGGCTTTCGAGGTCGCGGTGGGCGGTAATTAGCGCAATGAGGGCAGGGGCTTCGTAAATTTCACGAGATTTAATGCCGACTAGCCGGTTTTCAACCATGTCAATGCGGCCTACGCCATGGCGACCTGCTGTTTGGTTGAGGCGACGCACTAGCTCCACGGGGGCAAGTTCCTCACCATTAAGCGCCGTGGGCAAGCCTTTCTCAAAGCTGATTTCAACGTATTCTGGCTCATTGGGCGTGTTGGCGATCGCCGTCGTCATCTCAAACACCTCCTCCATAGCCTCATTCCATGGGTCTTCGAGAGGGCCGGCCTCAATACTGCGACCCAGCAAATTTTTATCAATACTGTAGGGCGACGATTTTTTGACCGGAGACGGGATGCCGTATTTCTCACCATAGGCGATCGTCTCTTCGCGGCTCATGCCCCACTCACGGGCAGGGGCTAACACCTTAAGGCCAGGGTTGAGGGCGGTAATCGAAACATCAAAGCGCACCTGGTCATTGCCTTTGCCCGTACAGCCGTGGGCCACTGCATCTGCGCCGTAGCGGTCGGCAGCGTCAACCAACAGTTTGGCAATCAGCGGACGCGCCAATGCCGTTGAGAGCGGGTACCGATTTTCGTAAAGGGCATTGGCCTGAATGGCTGGGAATGCATAGTCTTCGATAAAGCTTTGGGTTGCATCTGCCACCAACGATTCTTCGGCTCCGGAATCTAGCGCCTTTTGTTGGATCGGGCCTAGCTCATCCCCTTGCCCCAAGTCAGCCGCCAGGGTAATGACCGACTCAACCCCCCACTCTTTCATAAGGTAAGGAATACAAACAGAGGTATCCACCCCACCGGAATAAGCCAATACAACCTTTTTGGCACGCCCCATAGTCTTCTCACGCAAAATGACAACAGGCTCCTATCTTAAGGGATTAAGCCCAGTTCAGCCGCATCTTTTTTGAGGAGGCGATCGCAGAAAAACTCCCCTGCTTGGCGACCGCGAGAGTCTCTATACTAGGAACGTCTGAACCAAGGAGTGCGCCTGTGTTTTGCAGCATTGTAATTCCAACTTACAATCGTAAGCCGATTTTAGAAAAATGCTTGCGGGCACTAGAAAAACAGACCTATTGCGGCAGCTACGAAGTGGTTGTTGTAGACGATGGCTCGACGGATAACACCATTTCTTGGCTTCAGGAACAGACGCTTACCTTTCCTCACGTCCGGCTGCTGCAACAAAACCACCAAGGGCCTGCCGCTGCCCGTAACCTTGGCGTTGAGCAGGCGACAGGAGACACCATTATTTTTATTGATAGTGACCTAGTGGTTACAGGAATATTTCTGCAAGCCCATACAGAGGCGATGACCCAAGCCCAGCAGGCACTGGGACATAATCGCCTATTTACCTATGGCGCAGTCATTAACACCAGCAACTTTGATGCTCCCACTGCCGAAGCCTACAAAATTACCGATTTTTCAGCCGCCTACTTTGCCACTGGAAATGTGATGATTTCTAGACAGTGGCTCCTTCAGGCAGGGTTATTTGACACAGAATTCTCTCTCTATGGCTGGGAAGATCTAGAGCTAGGTGTTCGTCTGAAAAAATTAGGCTTAAAACTGGTCAAAGTTCCCGAAGCAGTTGGATATCATTGGCATCCAGCCTTTACGCTCGATCAGCTTCCGGCACTGATTGATCAAGAACTTCAGCGCGGCAAAATGGGCGCGGTTTTTTATCAAAAACATCCGACCTGGGCGGTCAAGATGATGCTCCAAATGACGACGCTGCACTGGTGCCTGTGGGGTGGCCTGTCCTTAGGCGGAATGCTAAACGAGCGCTCCTTGCGTCCGGTTATGGCTTGGCTCATTCAAAAAGAAAAACCCAGCTTAGCCTATCAAGTTGCTCGAATTTTTCTCAACTGGTATTGCTTACAGGGGCTTAATCAAGCGATCCGGTAGAGCGTCAACACCTTGCTCAACCATTACCGTTAGCGCAGGAAAGAGCTGACCAGCCAAAAGAGGACAAAAATGACTAGTGTGGCAATGGTTTGAGAGGTAATGCCCAGAGGCGGTAGACCAAACTGTAGCAAAAACGTACTCAATAGCCCCCCTAAAACAAGTGTGCCCAGGGTGAGCAAAAAGGCGCGACCCAGCCGCTGCTCTTTGCGATTGAGCCAATACATGGTGAACCCCACGCCGAGCGCCACCAAGAAGGCCAGCGAGTCTTCTGTCCGGCCTGCGGTGGGCGATTGATTGACCACTGCAATGGTTCCTAATGCCGTAAATACGCCTGCCGAGGTCAACACTTCGGTGCCGCTGGGTTTGTCAAGGGTATCCTGAAGCCATGCGGGGGTTTGTGTTGCTTTGGATATTGCCGCGGCTCTAGATGCTTTTTCCGCAATTTTTTCGGCAAACCGAATGCCTTCGGGTACGGTCACTTTGCCTTCTTGGCGCTTGCGCAGCCGATCCATCAAGATGGCATCGTAGGCAGTCTCAATGTCTTGCCGCGCCCGTTCATCATTGGGATGGTTCTCAACGAGGCGATCGCGGGCACTCTGAATCTCTTCAAAGGAAGCATCTTCTGGTACTTCCAGCTTTGAGTAGGGATTTTGTTCGCTCATGCGCTTGTCTTCCATGGCCCTTCCAGATGATTGAGATCGTAAACTTTTCTAAGTAAACTTTTGTGCGTAAACATTTCTGGCAGCCACTGCTGCGCTCAGCGTTATCTTCTTAGTCTAGCGGTTGTCGAACGAACCTACTCTTAAATCTAATGTGTCTAAGCTTAATGTGTCTAAGTGTCCAGAATTCAGCGCTAGCGCATAGATTTTGCGATCGCAGGTTGACTTTGAAGATAGCTTAAAAATTCCGTCAGTTCTGTATCGCTGAGGTGCTGCCGCGATCGCTTGCCGTAAGTCTGCTCTAGATAACGACGACCTTGAGCGTTTGTCCAGCCTAGGCGCTTTAGCTCAACATCCGTATGGGCAATGATATCTGATAAATCGACAGGAGCTGCAATCGCGACGGTTGTCTCACGACGCTCACTCTCAGACTGTCTGCTGCTGCCCTCTACTCGCGGAGGATTATAGGAAGGCCGTGCGGTCGCAGCAGCTTTCGGAAATAGCATTTCTTGCCCCAAAGCCCGACCCGATAGCTGCGGTTGAGCAGGTGCAGAATTATCAGAACTGCGATCAAACCACGACAACTGTTGCTGTGGCGGCTCTTGGAAGGCACGTGCGGCCTGATCTGCTATCGCCCAATCTACTTCTACAGACGGTTGAAACGCAGCTTCCGCAAGGGGCAAAAATTCATTCGCGTAGGCAGTAGATGTGGGTAGCCTGGTTCGATTTTGGACAGTAGACCTTTCCGGCTCTGCATTGACAATTTGAGCTTGGGTTGAATAGGGGCGATCTTCAATTCCCAGCACCACTAAGGCACGAACCCGAGCCTGATCTTCAGCTTGCTCAATGCTGGCGGCTGCCGATAGACCCGTTGCCAGCGTAGACCCGCCGACTTGAATACTGGCTCGAACAATATATTTACCCTCATGGATATTGAGCAGTTCTGAAATCAGGCTACCCATGGGATATTGGCTTCTGAACTGAGCGTACATGGCGAAAAACCTTAAGGCATTAAGCGGTCAAATATGGAGCTAAAGGTGCGGGCGTAGAGGGCACTCAAACAGATCTAGGAACATAGTTTTATCATGCCCAGCTAGTGGGGTCAACTGCGATGTGACTGACGGTCTGTTTCTCCACGAAGGGCTAATGAGCCTTCATAACAAGCAAACTAATGGCACAATAGGCAACAGAATGTATTCACTCCCTCAGCACGATATATCAGCAGCACTGTGGCTCAAGTTGTTTTAGAAAATCTTTGTAAAAGCTTTCCAGCGCGTCCAGGCCAAAAATCTGCGACCACTGCACAGCCACTGCTCACGGCCTCTGGCGCAATCTCCCCCGCCGCCACTTCTCAATCTGCCTCAGGTGCAGCGCAGAGCATTCTAAAGCACGTCAACTTAACCATTGCCGATGGCGAATTTATGGTGCTGGTGGGGCCATCGGGATGTGGCAAAAGTACCCTGCTGCGCCTAATTGCTGGTCTTGAAACACCGACGCTGGGCAGCATTTGGGTGGGCGATCGCCACGTCAACGACCTACCCCCCAAAGCCCGCGATATTGCCATGGTGTTTCAAAGCTATGCGCTCTACCCTCACATGACGGTCTACAATAACCTCGCCTTTGGTCTACGGCGAACAGGTTCACAAACCAAAGACAGTAAGCCTAGTTTTGCGGCGCAAATTGCTAACGCATTCACTCGAATGCTGCCGAAGGCATTAAGTGCCCAGTCAAAGCAAGAGCAGGCGGTTAATCAAACCGTGCGGCGGGTTGCTCAAATGCTAGAGCTAGAACCACTGCTTGATCGCTACCCAAAACAGTTATCTGGCGGTCAAAAGCAGCGCGTTGCCCTCGGACGAGCCATGGCGCGAAACCCTCAAGTCTTTTTGATGGATGAGCCGCTTTCTAACCTAGACGCAAAGCTAAGGGCGCAAACCCGCGCCCAAATTGTTCAGCTTCAGCGGCAGCTTGGCACCACCACCATCTACGTCACCCACGACCAAACCGAAGCCATGACCATGGGCGATCGCATCGCCGTCCTTAACGCTGGCGAAATTCAGCAGATTGCTGCACCCCTAGAGCTGTACCAAAAACCCGCCAATCGCTTCGTTGCGGAGTTTATCGGTTCACCCCCCATGAACTTCATTAACGTGGTGGTTAAAGAAGGAACGCATCTGGTTCATCCGCACTTTAACCTAACCCTCCCTCAAGTCTGGACTTCAGTGCTTCAGCCCTACGTTGGCAAAGCCATTACCCTTGGGGTACGACCAGAACACTTCAGTGTAACCACCCGTAGCGCCCAAACCCTTCCCGTTGAGGTTGTGCTTGTCGAAGCCCTAGGGCATGAAACTTACCTCTCCTGCCTTTTGGGCATAGAGACACCGTATCTTCAGGCTCGCACCTCTCCCCAGCAGGTGGTTCAACGTGGCGATCAAATTGGGCTAGCCATTCATCCTGAGCAGGTGCATATTTTTGAAGCTCACAGTGGTGTGGCGCTATTTCCAACCTAACCGTCAGAAAAATTCCGTGGGCATTTCCCCGCGCGCGCGTTAGGCTAGATGTAGGGAATAATTAACATTTGGTGAAGTCTATAGTGCTTTTAACGTTTAAAGCTTTGCAGTGCCCCTCAAAACGATGCTTTGTAGACAAAAATTCTAAGCACCATTTAGATCAAAGCGCTACATAGTTGATACACTTTTGTAAACCTAATGTCTTCTGAACGTTGGAAGCCATTGCATCTTTAGTCATTCAGCTAAAGTGCAAGGCCGCAGAATGCTCCTGCTGGCATAACTCAGCGAGGATGAGACAAACGGAAGACCCAGGTTTAAAACCGTTACGAGAGAACACCCATCTTGGGGTGGTGAAGAGACTTTGTTGTGGAGAGGGAATCTATGCTACACCGCAAGATTTATCAGCTTTATAGTGAAGGGCACGAAGTATGGGTGTTCTTACGCGACCAGCAGCGCTGGCTAGAGCGCGCCCGCATTATTGATATGGAAGGCGACCTCGTCACGCTTCGCTATGAAACCGACGAAGAAGATGAGGTATCTTCTTGGGAAGAAATGGTGCGCCTCGAAAGTATTGGTGCGGTGACGCGAAAACTGGCTTCGGTATCTCGAGGAGAAGGGGAACCTCTCGTCTCGGATGATTGCCCTGAAGCGGAGCAAATTCCTAACCCCCATCCTGAAGCGAATCACGATTAAGTCTATAAAACGGGTTTCGACTTCGCTCAGCTCAACCCTCAAATCCCGTATTGGGGAGGGTTGAGGCTTCGACGGTGAGCGCTCAGCGTTCGACTGAGCGCTCACGCCGAAGTCCGAACCGCGAAGTCGAAACCCAGCCTGTAACGTTGTTTACATTGACCTACCTATCCATAAAAATTTTTCTAACAGATTACTCTGGCGGTGGAGTGTCGCTTAACTCAAAAACAGGGCAATACCCTTCTGGCGCAACTTTGCTGCCGTAGAGGCTAGAGCGTTGGTTCCAGCAGCGTTGACTGCGGTAGTGTTTACAGTTGACGCAGCCTTTGAGCAGCGTGTCGCTAGGGCGACGGGTCTTCATCATCAGTTCCCGTTGTGAGATGCCTCGCAGCACCAGCATTTCACCTTGCCAAGTGGCTTCAATTAGTCCGGTATCGGCAAAGCTCCGCCACCTTGGGTCTTCCATAATCTGTCGCGGCAAGATGGCGACAACCTCCGCTGCTTGCTCCTGCACCTCTCCATTAAAGACGGTATCAACACCCGTGGGCATGACAGGCTGAATTAATCCTTCACCAATAGGGAGTTCGAGTCGGTTGCCGACCCTTGGAGAATGCAGGTGATAGCGATTGGCTAACTCTTCTAAGCTAATGAGGTCTGCCAGATAAGCAGGGCTACCGTGCATAAACACGACGTGCTGAGGCCGCAGATTATGAATTAGTTGAGTGGTGCCTGACCCATCGCAGTGTTCTGCTAGCAAAAAGGTATCAACTTGGACGGTGTCTGACTGGAGCAGGGCATTCCAGGATGAGGCGTTGCTAGAGTCTTTGGATGCTTTAACGGAAAATAGATCGAGCGGAGAAATCGTTTCCCCAAGCGCTGAGGTGGGGAATTCACGGGGACGGTGTTCTGGTATGAGAACAAGCCAAGGATGTTGAGGTTGTGCGCTGCCGCAATAGTTTTGAATATCAACCGTTTCCTCGACCAGCACGATGCAGGGATGGTTGAACGGAGACAGTTGCTGGGCATCAAACATCTGCCCTTCTTTTTGACTAAGCCGCCGCACACGCGGACGAACGCGCTCATCCCAAAAAAGTGCCTGATGCTGGGCAAAGTTTTGAACTGTTGGGGGCAGTTTGGGCAATAGTTCTAAGTAGGCGTCGCAGCCCAGTGCAATGGAATCTTCTACCCAAATGTCTAAATTTTTCCCTGTGAAGGTATGGTGGCTCCGCATTAGCATTAACAATTCTTGGGCTAAGCCTAAAGCGGGCACTGGCATTAGCACCGACTGACCCTGCCGAATCGCCTGCATAACGCGCTCGGCAAACTGGTTTTCTTGCTGGCGACGATGAGGATGACGAGCAGTCCCAAAACTGCCTTCTAGAATCAACACGTCGGGGCTAAGTCCGCGCAATTCTGCGAGCGGCAGACCGTCAACCAGACGAGAATTAGACAGCAAAAAGTCTCCGGTATAGAGAACGGTGTAGGGGCGAACCACTCCCTTTCCTTGAGGGGTGTAGGTTAATAAACAGGCCGCAGCTCCTGGAAGATGTCCGGCTGGGTATAGCTCAATGGTTAACCCTGGTGCGAGTTCTGTGGGGGTACGCCAAGATAAAGGCTGACAAAAGCTGGGTATAGTCTTCCGCTTCAGAACGGACGGCCAGTTGAGCGGCAGCAAATGTGCCGTCACTTCACTAACGAAAATGGGCAGTGTAGGGAAAGCCCTGTGCAGTTCTAAAAGCCCTCGCGCATGATCTGCGTGAGCATGAGAGCAGATCACAAAGTCCGCAGGGCAGGTAGGGTCAATGGCGGTCGCAGAGGTTGAGGCAAAGGGACTGGAGGTAGAGAGCAGCGATCGCAGGTCATTGAGTCCGCAGTCGCACAAAATCCGATAGGGCCCCATCCGTAACAGAAAGCAGACCCCTTCCTTTGCGTGACCTGTTCCAAATGGGATGCACTCTAGCTCAGTCATGGTCAATAGTGCCCCTCCAAAATCGCAGCAGCGTCATTTTACCTGTGCCGCTGTGCTGTGCTGCTCCATCTGTTGTATCAGTGCCTGCCAGAGGAGCTGTGTTAAAGGGCCAGGACAACTGGGCAATACAAAATCGTTAATCTGACGGACAGGCATTAGCAATCGCACCGATGAACTTAAAAAAGCCTCTTGCGCCGAGTCTAAATCTGCGGGTCGCAGCACAATCTCTTGGTGTGGAATATTGTGCTGGTGCAACGCCTGCATGAGAAAAGTGCGGGTAATACCTTGTAAAATGCCGACCTCTACTGGCGGCGTTTGAACCGTGCCGTCTCGGACAATCCAGAGATTGCTGGTCGTCGCTTCTGTAATTTCGCCCCGATCATTGAGCAGTAGCGCATCGTCTGCACCCATCTGCTGCGCTTCCAGCAGCGCCAAAATGTTGTTGAGATAATTCCCCGTTTTAGCGGCAGGGTCGAGCGCCTGCTTACTGTTGCGCAAACGCTCGGGAATGACCAAGTGCAGACCCGTCTGTGACATCTCTGGCTCTGGGGGAATGCTGGAAATAACAATCAGTAAGTTTGGCTGAAGCGCTGCACTGGGCTGAAGGCTAATGGTAGACTCAGTGCCGCGACTCACAACAATTCGCACGTAGGAGTCTGACCAATCTGCTTGGGCTAGGGTTTTCTCAACCTCGGCCTGAATTTCTGAGTCTGTCCAAGGTACGTCCATGTACAGATATGCGGCAGATTGGCGGAGGCGATCGAGGTGTTCTTTTAGACCAAAGTGACGGCTGCGAAACGTGCGCACAACCTCATACACGCTATCTCCATACAAAAAACCTCGGTCTAAAACCGAAACTTGAGCTGTTTGGGAAATGTGACCGTTGAGATTTGTGAGGAGCGGCATAGGGCTTTTTGTACAGATGACATTGTCAATCTATCTGAATTTCTTTAGCGTCAAGCCTTCTCGTTAAGATTATTTGTCAATTTCTTGCTTCATCCGCTCTAGGGTTTTTGTCATTTGCTCAAACATCTGTTGAGACGTAATGCCAAATTGACTCATCTGCGTATTCATCTGCTCGACGGTCAGCTTTGCCATAAAGTCATCGGAGAGTTCAAAGCGCTTCATAAATACGCGGTAGCGATCCATCATGGCTTCCATTTTCTCAATGAAAAGCACTTTGCCTTCACGGTCAAACTTGCCGTAGTCACCCCCCAATTTTGTTAATGACTGATAGTCGTCAAAAAGGTTTTTGGCTTCACTTTGGACAATTTCAGATTCAAAAAATCCCATGGCTGGTTGCGGTTCCTTCCTGTGGTCAAACTCAGACAGGCAGACAATTTATACCTTTATGGTATCGTCTGCGATCGCCCAAGCCTAGGGCGACCCATTAGGGAAAACCGTAATGCCAAAGGTTCGATAAACTGGTGTAGGGCTGGTTCTAAAAATGCTCTACAAATGCGTTTGGCCTTCTAATGCTGTTGTCTGTGACTCCCATGCAAGTTTATTTGGACTACAGTGCAACAACGCCTTGCCGACCGGAGGCGATCGCCGCACTCCAAAAATCCCTTACCCAAGGATGGGGCAACCCGTCGAGTCTGCACGAATGGGGCAAACGGGCTGCTTTTGCCGTAGAAGAAGCCCGCTGGCAGGTAGCGCAGCTCATTAACGCGCCGTCGCCGGACTCGATTGTGTTTACTTCCGGCGGTACGGAGTCTAATAATTTGGCGCTGCTGGGGGCCGCCCGTCGGTTTGGCTCGCCGCAGCATTTGATTATTTCTAGCGTGGAGCATCCGGCGATCGCCCAAACTGCCGCTTTGCTTCAAACTCAGGGCTGGCAGGTCACGCAGCTACCCGTTAATGCCTATGGTCGCGTGGAACCAGACGATCTACGGGTGGCACTTCAGCCCAATACGGCGATCGTTTCTATTATTTATGGACAGAGCGAAGTGGGGACGCTTCAGCCCATTGAGGCATTGGGCACTATTGCTCAGTCCGCTGGGGCGCTTTTTCATACCGATGCGGTACAGGCAGCAGGACGAATCCCGCTGAATGTAGAGGCACTGCCCGTTGATTTAATGTCTCTGTCTAGCCATAAAATCTATGGCCCTCAAGGGATTGGTGCGCTTTATGTCAAACCAGGTACCATGATTAAGCCGATTTGGGGTGGCGGCGGTCAAGAGCAAGGGTTCCGCTCGGGTACGCCTGCGGTTGCACTCATCACGGGCTTTGGTGTTGCTGCGGCCTGTGCGTTATCCGAGGTTGGAACTGAGCCGGAACGTTTAAGGAGACTGCGCGATCGCCTTCTAACCCAGCTCCACGATCTTGCACCCCTCAAACTAACAGGGGATCTGATTCATCGGCTACCCCATCACGCGAGCTTTTGTCTAATGACCGCCCAGCCGATCAGCGGTCGAGAAATTGTCAAACAAATGAATGAAGCAGGGATTGCCATTAGTGCAGGCTCTGCGTGTCATAGTGGCAAGCTTCAGCCCAGCCCAGTGTTAACCGCTATGGGCTATGAGCCGCAACTGGCACAATCAGGTCTTCGCATTACCCTTGGGCAGGCTACCACCACAGAAGACGTTGACTGGGTTGCGGCTGCACTGCGTCAAATTATGGATCGACTTACCGTAGAAAAAGCCTTACTGGTTTAGGCAGCATTTTAGAGGCAAGTTAAGATGAGAGGTACAGGAGCGCTTCAGGCGGCTGTGTCCATGAGCCAAGATTTGATCATGGAGCGTAACTTTGTACAATCCTCTTGTTCAATGCCTTGTGGATCAAAGCGATAGCGGTAGTGTAGGTCAATAATCTCATTCAAATGATTCATCTTAGATTCGGGCAGGTTTTGCTTTAGTCGTACAATCCATTGTCTCACCGTTTCAGAAGATTTGCGTTCTACCCCCCATTCTGTTAAGCGCTTCTCAATGCGAGAAAATGCTGATGCTAAATCATCATCCTTAGATTGACGCGATAATCTTTCCGTCGAGCGTTTTAAAGATTTTAAGCGTCGAGAGAAATATCTGCGACTAACCCACCAGGCAAAAAACATAGAAAGAATGGTAATTACCAGTCCCAAAATAATAATTCCGCCAGACAAAACTCTAGGATCTAGTTTTTTTGTTAGGCGGGTCGATTGTAATTTCCATTGATCTGAAATCTTCGCTAGAAAAGCTTGGATATTCTTAGATTTTATATCCTGATCAGCGGTTTTCTCAAGATTATTATTCTGGCTATTTAATTTATTTGAAGTTAGACCATTTTTCTTGTCTTGAGATATACCATTTTTTGATATTTTTTCAATATTTTCGCTATCACTATTTTGAAGTTGTCGAGAACTTGGCGTAGTATCAACGGTCAACCAGGAGCCGTTAACGTAGGCCATGACCCAAGCATGGGCATTTCGAGCGCGTACAACATATTCTTGTTCAGAAGGGCTATATTCATGGACAGAATATCCGACGGCATAGCGTGTGGGGATGCCTGCTGAACGCAGTAAGAGAGATGTTGCCGACGCAAAATATTCACAGTGACCTGAGCGACGATCTAGTAAAAAAGTGGAGAGAGGGGTGGAGTTTTTCTGAACTTGAGGAAGCTCTAATGAATACTCAAAGTTGTTCTTGAAGAAGTTTGAAATCAACTGAATGGTTTCACTTTTAGACCGTCCCTCAAGATTGAGGGATTTGAGTATTTTTTGAATTGCTGGTTTTTCAGCCTCAGGAATATCCATCTCTAGCTGAGTTGGTGGACTATCTAAAAATTGTGCTGAATCAAACTCAACCGTGTAGGTACTTTCCCCTGAATTACCCTGAACCATCACAGAACCATATTGATTAACCTGCATTAAATTAATGGCAGGATGGTCTATTTTTGAAGTCCCAATGGGTAACTTTAATACACTTATACCCTGTGGAAGTGCTGCCGATATACGAACAGAAGTTGTGTTAGAGTTCTGAGTTCCTAAAATCCACTGTCGTGTATTTGAGACTGAATCTTTAGAGACAAAATTAGAATTGACTGCATTCCATGCACCTAAGCTATATTGATTGTAGGTTGCTTCTCTAATATATAAAGGAAAGATTGGCTCTGAATAATTTGATTGTTTTTGATTATTAAGGGCAACTCGAAACAAAATCGTATCAGAAGGCTGAAGAGAGCCAGAATTTCCAATTTGAGTTAAGCTTTTTTGCGGATCAACCGTCCCGCTTCCCTGCTGAATAATATTTTGTGGAGACTGTATGTCTTTTGAACTGCTAGCATTTTGACTAATGTCTTGGAATGATTGTGAAGGACTATTATTATTAGTGTTATCTTCACTTTGATTTATATTCTGCAATGCGTTTGGCTCAGCAGTTGTTTGAGTGCCCTCTATAGATTGTGTAGCGTTTTGCGATGACGTTGAGGTAGCAATGTTTCCAGATGGCTCAATCTGTTGGGCGGTATTGGAGGATGAACTTATGCCACTGTTAGATTGAGTGACATTTTGCGGTAACTCACCACCCTGAGTGGATTGAGTTGCGCCTTGAGGTAATCCAGCAGTTTGTGATGACTCAGTCGATTGAGGGGCGCTTTTTGCTGGTTCAGTGCCTTGCGATAATTCAATGCCTTCAATTGATGGGTTGATATTGGGTGATGTCGTGTTCTGTGGCGTTTGAGTGGGTGGGGTTGCACTTGGAGATGAACCAGCATTTTGTAGGGATTGATTAGATTGATCTGCATTTTTTAATGCAGTATCAGTAATATTTTTAGTAAGCTGTTCTACTTTATTTAATGAGTCTTTGTCAAAGAGATCTTTGGCAGGTTGATTATGCTTCTGACTTAAGAGAGAAGTAAGATTTTTAGAGAGGCTACCAAAAAGATCTGGGCTTTTTGGCTTGACATTTGCCTGTAGCCAGTAGAACTGATTGCTTCCAATGATACTTAGAATTAAAGCCACCCCAATCAAGCTATAAAACATGGCTGGGCTAAATCGCTGCGATCGCAGTGACCCGAGAAACAAAGTAACCAGTCCTGCCGTCATACTTAGAAACAAGAAATTATTGCCACCCGTCACACTAGCAGACAGAAGACAAATTCCAAAATAGGGATAATAGAGATTGATATTTTTATTGGAATCATGACCTTTGTTAAAAATAAAACCATATAAATCTCCGAAATTAGTACAGTAAGTTTGGGCTAAAATTAAAATAAATAATCCAACTGGCACGCACTTAATAATATGATAACTGGCTGAATAAGATATTGAAGCAGGGGAAGAAGATGGAATATAAAAAATTGATAGTAGCCATATAAATGCAGCCAGAACATGAATTAACTTAAAATGCTCCCAAGATATTGTCCATCGACGGTTGATGAAATTTCTCGATTCAAGGGCTAAAATCATCGGAATGGCTAGATTCCATGCTCCAGTTTGATACCCCCAGAGACCCAGAGATAGGCTACATAAAGTTGCGGCTGAATTTTTCATATCAGCAATAAATCCTGCTGTATATTGTCAATTGAAATGAGATGGATGCTACAGTGTGGCGCAAGTGGATAATCCCAAGCTTCACGTTGAATAATATTTTGTTCGCATAAAAAGATTGCTTTTACAGGAATGCCGTACTGAATTAGCATTTTAAGAAACTCATATCGTGTCTCATCTAAGTTAATAAAAATACAAAAGCATCCGCTTAGTCTTGGTACACGGGTTTGCATAATGGGATTGAGAACCTCTAATGTTTGATTTTGGTTGGGCATTAGGGTCGCTATCGTCTCAATCACCTGTCCTCGTTGTCTTAGCCCTCTGCCAACGGTTACGCAACGGGCTTTCTGATCTGAAAAAATTACGTCTAATATCGTTTCTTCGGGCTGCTCTTGAGTCAGAAAAGAGATTGCAACGGCGATCGCCGCTTCAAAAATCTCATGATGCAAATCGGTTTGAAAGGTATCTAGAATGAGGGCGTGATGTACCGCAGATTCTTCCTGCTGTTCTTTTACAATGGGTTGCCCCACCTTTGCCCAACTTTTCCAATGAATTTTATTGGTAGGGTCGCCCGGGCGATAGTCTCGTAAAGAACGAAACTCTAGTGCTTCTCCTATAGATGAAGCTAAGGTGTTTTCTCCGGTTTGATGTCGTCTTGCATTGGATAGCTTTAGGGATGGGAGCTGATAGCGTTTGGGTAAGATGCAGATAGACTGCGCTAAGTCGTAATGCCGCCGCTTATAAATGAGTCCCAATGGATCAGGGCACGCTAAGGTAATAGACTCAAAACTTAAGCGCCCCCGACGCAGCGGCAGAATCTTCCCCGTCACTTTCGTTTTGGTTTCGGCTAGCAGTACGGGCAAATCTTGAGGATGGGCGATCGCCCACTTTTGCCGAGCCACATGTTTACGCCACTGACTAGGCCAGCGACTGCCCACGAGGTAGCGCGTTTTAATACTTATAAACTCCCCAAAACTCGGGAAAATATCGGGGAAGGCTTCGGCTAATTTCAAACTCTGCTGGGCATGAGGGGTTAAATTCTGAATCACGATCTGATACTGGAGTGGTTCCCCCACAGTCCCAAACCTAGGTAAAATGCGGTTTGCCCTAAAGCCATACTGCACAAGACGACTTCCTATGGTCGCCAGCACTATGAGCGCCAACGAGAAAAAGAAAATGAGATGGCACATACTTTGGGTAGACCCTAGCCCTGCGATCGCAGAAATAACCAAGCACACCAAAACCCCTAATCCTGTTGGCGTAAATTGATTAAAAAGCCATTTTTGTAAAATATGTATTTGCCGTAGACAACGATACGTAAAAAAATTCATAACCTACGCTGGCACCGGAATACTGGTCAAAATATGTTCAATACAGTCGCTTGCGGTTTGCTCAGAAAAACAGGATTGAGGTGACATCACCAACCGATGCGCCAGCACCGCAACCGCAATTTCCTGAATATGGTCAGGCATGACAAATTCATAGCCATCAAAAAGCGCTAAGGCTTGAGCCACCTTCATTAGGGCAATTGAACCGCGCGGGCTTGCCCCCAGTTGAATGCCTTCTGCAACGCGGGTCGCTGCCACAATATCGACAATATAGTGCTTGAGCTTTTGACTGATCCGAACCTGCTTAACCAACTCTTTGACGGTAGAAACTTCCTCTCGTGAAATACAGGGTTTAATTTGATCAATCGGGTGTTCATCCATTTGATTAGAGAGAATTTCAATCTCTTCAGCAAGAGATACAAACCCTAAACTAAACTGCATCGTAAAACGATCCATTTGCGCCTCAGGGAGGGGATAGGTGCCCTGGAAATCGACAGGATTTTGAGTTGCGATTACAAAAAAGGGATCTTGTAGCTTCTTTTGTTTGCCATCCACACTCACCTGAGTTTCTGCCATTGCCTCTAATAGGGCAGATTGGGTACGAGGCGAGGCGCGATTAATTTCATCTGCCAACACAAGATTGGCAAAAATAGGCCCTTCATGAAAATGAAAGGTTTGATCTCTTGGGTTTAGAATCGAAACGCCTAAAATATCTGAAGGCAATAGATCGGGCGTAAATTGAATTCGCTTAAACTCTAAATCAATAGATAGCGCTAAAGCTTTTGCTAACGTTGTTTTTCCAGTTCCTGGATAGTCTTCTAGCAGCAAATGCCCCCCACTAAAAAACGCCGCCAGCAGTTTGCGAATGCTGAAATCTTGACCTTTGACCACGCTTTGGATGTTATTGAACAAGTGATGATAAATCTCTTGCCCAGTCCTAAATTGAGTCTTTGATTGTAGAAGTTCCATTGGCTATGTGGGAACCGAGAGACGCTTGAGAACATCCATCACGACGTTTGCCGACGTTTTGCCTGCAAATCTAGCTTGGGGATCCATTACTAGCCGATGGGCAAGTACAGGGATTGCGCCTTCTTGAATATGCTTGGGTCGAACAAATTTAGAGCCATCAAACAGCGCTAACGCCTGAGCCGTTTTCATTAAGGCGATCGACCCTCTGGGACTTGCGCCTAATTGAACTTCCTCTGCCTGCCGCGTTGCATGGACAATACTAACCACATAGCGCTTGAGATCTGGGCTAATACCGATCTGTTTGACCGCCTGCTTGAGGGTGAAAATATCCTCTAAAGAAATACAGGATTTGAGCTGCTCAATGGGGTGCTGCAAGATTTGATTCGATAAAATCTGCACCTCTTCTTCTGAAGAGATGTACCCCAAACTAAACTGCATGGCGAATCGATCCATTTGGGCTTCGGGTAGGGGGTAGGTGCCCTGTGAATCAATGGGATTTTGAGTGGCGATCACAAAAAAAGGGTCTTGTAGCTTCTTTTGTTTGCCATCCACACTCACCTGAGCTTCTGCCATTGCTTCTAGTAGTGCAGATTGGGTACGAGGGGATGCACGATTGATCTCATCTGCTAACACAAGATTGGCAAAGATAGGCCCTTCATGAAAGTGAAAGCTTTGATCTCTCGGATTTAGAATCGAAACGCCCAAAATATCTGAAGGCAATAGATCGGGCGTAAATTGAATTCGCTTAAACTCTAAATCAATAGATAGCGCTAAGGCTTTTGCTAGCGTTGTTTTTCCGGTGCCTGGATAGTCTTCTAGCAGTACATGCCCCCCACTAAAGAACGCTGCTAGCAATTTCCGAATCGCAGGCTCTTGTCCTTTAACAACGGTCTCAATATTTTTGGCTAATCGTTGGTAAATTTCTTGTCCGGCAATGCATTGCGTGGGTGGGGGCGGTAAATGCATGGGTCAATGCATGAATGGTCTTGACCTAAGATGCCCATTTCTGGACTGTTGTTTAACGCATAAAAAAGCTGCGGCTAATTAAAAATTAACCGCAGTCTATAAATAATATGGATTTGGGGACTAATTCATCTCAAAAAGGTAGGACGACCTGCTTGCAATAGCTGCATTGAGTGAATTTGAGCATCCACCAGAAAAAAAAGGCTAGCAAAAACCAAAAGGTAGATGCCCAGCGCTAGGCTGGTTTTAGAACGTAACAGTGAGGGGAGTGAGTTCATCTTTCACCTGCACGGATTCAGATAGTGAGTGCACTCACAGTATGCGCCAAACGGCTCAAAAATGAGCAGAACTTGTTCAATCGTTAAAACATCTCATTTTCTGTCACAGAAATTAACGAAGCTCAACTGCTTTATTTTCCTGTGTACCGCAGAGGAATATTAAGAGGATGTCTGAAAAGTGTCAAACTGTGCTGCACTCTGCCCCCCAATTTGGGGGGTTCTGAGTTCTTAAAGTCCCCCAGAATGGGGGATTTAGGGGGCGAATGCAGCATGGAATGAGTTTATTCAGACTTGTGTGTACACCGTAGCCTCTAAAGTGCTATACGGCTAAAGGCAAGGGGCAAGCAACATTCACCCCGCCCAACCCGCAGTAGCCATTAGGGTTTTTAGCTAGATATTGTTGATGATAAGCTTCGGCAAAGTAAAACTCAGGGGCATCTAAAATCTCGGTCGTAATGGTGCCATGTCCAGCATTGTTGAGTGCCTTTTGATATTCATCTCGTGAAGATTCGGCTAAAGCTTTTTGCGCGGATGAATAAGTATAAATGCCTGACCGATATTGGGTGCCTGCATCA
>JAGVDA010000251.1 GCA_020058975.1 Thermosynechococcus sp. WC_1
CAAGATTCTTACTCCCCTCGCCCGTTCTGGGAGAGGGGCTGGGGGCTTCGGCGTGAGCGCTCAGCCGAACGGTGAGGGTCAAGGAAGGGCAGGTTTTGTCAGAACGGTTGGGATTGAGCCAATGCCGTATTCGCTAAACCTGCCCCTACCCACGATGGATTGAACCTGTGATTCTAAGCAGGTTTTTACTGCGCTAGGGTCACGCTTGCAACTTTGCCGCCCAACTTATTGATTTGCTGAAGGGTGTTAGACAACTGCTCGTAAGAGACAACGTACTCTTTGTTAATACGCCGCGCCCGTGGGTATCGAGGCAGGTTGAGGTTAGATACCTCAATCCGGTAGAGCCGATCGGTAGAGCCGACAGCAGAACGACCAAAGACGCGGTTGGGGGTCACACCACGCTCAGAAGCCTGGTAGGCAAACCCGCCATTTGCACCTGAAGGTGCGACCACTGCCGAGGCGCTGTTACGACCTAAATCACCGGCAAGACGAGAGGTTGCGCCAGCCAACTGGGCGCGATCGCTATTGGCATATCCCCGATAAAGCTGGAACATCCGCGTAAAACCAACGGTTTTTTGACCGGGCTGGTTTGAGAACCCTCGGTAGTAGGGCACAATGGAGTCGCCAAAGTTGGTTTCGTACTCGGCGGAGTCAATATGAGAGTCAACATCTGCGTCAAACCCTTCGGTTTGATAGCGGTCTAGGTGATCTACTACTTCAGACTCATCGTAGGGCGCACGACCCAGCAGGTGCTTAATGTTTAGCTCAATGACGCGCGTATGGAAGTGAGGGTACAAAAACTTGGTTTTGTACAGCTCAGATTTGGCCACGGCGCGGACAAATTCGCGCACGGTGAGCTGACCGTTACAGAGCAGCGATTCTAAAGCCGTGAGGCGATCGCTTTGCAAAATATAGTCGTTGCCCAAGACCTGACGGTAGACGGCGTTAATCACGCCCTTTGCATCGTCTGCTGTCCAGTTAGTGCGTAGCTCCACGGGGCTGGCAGAGGCAAAAGCAGTGGTTCCTAAACGGGCTGCTGCGGTGGTAATCGCCACAGGTAATCTCCTTAAAGTTAAATGAAAATTAAATGAATGAAAGGCCTAAATTAGGCTTCAGTGATGCTGACAATGCGTCCGCCGCGCTGATTGAGTCGCTGTAGGGTGGGAGAAAGCTGGCTATAGCTAACCAGATACTCCTGCACACTTTTACGAACCTGAGGAGAGCCACCTCGGTTTGCTTGGGTAAAGCGCACGCGGTAAAGCCCCGCGCGATCGCCTTCTGCATTGCCCGCAAGTCCTTTGCCATAGCCAGCGGTGCGGACGGGCGTTGCTGAGTTGTGGGCTAACTCTTCTGTAAGCCAAGCCGCCTTGTTTTTGCCTTGGGCGCGATCGCTATTGGCACGACCTCTATAAAGCTGAAACATGCGGCTAAAACCCACGGTTTTTTGACCGCGCTGGGTGGCAAACCCTCTAAAATTTGGCACAATTGAATCGCCAAAATTTTCTTGATATTCAACCGAATCAAAATAAGAATTGATTTCGGCTTCGTAGCCATGATCAACAAAGAGGTTAACGTGATAGGTAATCTCTGACTCATCGTAGGGCGCACGACCCAGCAGGTGCTTATAGTTCAGCTCAATAAAGCGAACCTGAGGTGTAGTGCTAAAAAACTTTTGTTTGTAAAGCTCAGACTGCGCTAGGGCGCGGACAAAATCTCGAACCGAAATATCACCCTGACGCAGCAGCGACTCAGCGCTAGTCAGGCGTTCGCTTTGAAGAATGTAGTCGTTGCCAAACACCTGTCGATAGGCCGCAACAATCACTGCCTGTACATCCCCTTCTGTAAAGTGGGGGCGAAGTTCGGCAACTTCATCCCCTGAAAAAGGCTCAAATCCTAGCTGTGCTGCCGCTGTAGAACTGGTCATAGAAAAGCTCCTAAATCTTGTTGAATCTAAGGTTTGTTGAATCTAAGTTTTTAAAATCTGGGCTTCAAATCAGTAAACCCAGGCCAGTAGAGGGACGCCTTAACTCAATACAGTGCGGACAAATCTCTATCAATGTGGCCTAAAAGTCTGCCCTGAATGCAAAAAATTGATGGCGTCATGCTTAAGCGTTTTTACGTCTTAAGTCTTTGTGAACCGACCCTTTGATTAAATCAGCCTAATTGTGCAAGCTTTGTGCAATATCACGCCTAAGCCCAACCTAAAGCCCGATGCAAATAGGTTGCCTGAGGGCTATATTCTTTGCCGAGCCATAATTATAGGCAGTTCAAGAATTTACGTAGAATCTGAAAAAGAGCGTCGCATAAGTTTACATTCGTTTACGTAGGGCAATGTAACTTCCATTGTGATCCATACGCCAATTGCCTAAGAATGCATGTTAATTGGGATTCCTAGCTCTTCGCGCCATTGATGCAGCGGTTTTTCCCAATGCTGCTCCCATTTTTGGGCGAGGAAAGGTCGAGCTTGAGATCCGAGTCGATATCCGGTGGCGATGTTCTCTAAAAGCACATCAAGCTGTTCTGGCGTTTTAAGGAGGGTGCCTAATAAACCCCCAGCCAACAAAATAGCGGCCATTGTGCGATGGGTTTGAGCCAATTCAAACGCTTTTAGCCCTAATTCTCCAGGTACATTCGTCTTAAACCCCGCCACAAGATGCCAGATATCGTGGGTTTGGCGCAGGCGCATAAAAACATAGCTCACATCATCTTCGATGGGTAGTACACGGTAAAAATTAGGGTCAAACCCTGCATCTGTAATGTATTGAGCATACGCAAATCCTAAAGAATCTGGAGGACACTGCTGAAGTTGTCCTAGGTTGGGGGATGGAGCGATATATCGTTCGCTCACAAGCGCAGCGACTCCAGGCTGGCGCTTTACAAATTCAACGGAAAGCTGCGTGGTTTTGGTATGCCGAAGTCCGTCTTCTACGTCATAGACAGATTCTGTGGCAGAGGGGTCACGCAACAGTGAAACTGCGCCCTTGATGGTGCTTAGAAATTCTAGGTTAAGACGATGTAAATCTAGCCGCATGATACAAACCTCTCTTCGGGTTGACGTTCGATCGCCTAAGCTAACGTTCTGTTGGCATCGGTAGGACTTTTCATGGAACTTTGCGTAAAACGGATGTGTCCTTCTGTATTAAACCAAGACTTTACGCCTCTGGCTTTTTCAACCCCTGAAAATTGTGACTGCTAGTAGACAGGGCTACAGCGTGCAGTAGAAGATTAAGACAAAGCGTAAGTGACGCAGGTTTGTGCAAAATTTGTGCAGGATTCGGACGGGTTTATGGAGTGCGCTGAGGTTTTAGGGGTTCAACATGCCTATGAATTGACTGCTCCGGTCGGGTCAGGCCCTGTTTTAGTGTTTATTCATGGGTGGCTATTGAGTCGCCGCTATTGGGAGCCATTGGTTGAAGATCTTGCGCCGTCTTTTCAATGTTTAACTTACGATTTACGGGGTTTTGGCGAGTCTGGGGTTGATGCTGACGCATCTAGGGATGCGGTTGATGTAAGAACGGCGATTTCTGTGGGAACGCAGCCGTCCTTAGTGCAGTCCTACCTATCCAAAAGTGTCCAAACGCCCTACACGCTAGCCGCCTATGCCCAAGATTTAATCTTGCTGCTTAAACAGCTTAATCTCTCGCGGGTATGGCTGGTGGGGCATTCCTTGGGCGGCAGTATTGGGCTATGGACAGCGGCACTGGCACCCCATCACCTTGTCGAAGGCACAATCTGCCTTAACTCTGGCGGCGGCATTTACTTCAAAGAAGCCTTTGACCGTTTCCGTAATGCAGGTCAACAAATGTTAGGGTTTCGCCCCAGTTGGCTACCCTATGTGCCCTGTTTAGACCTGGTG
>JAGVDA010000385.1 GCA_020058975.1 Thermosynechococcus sp. WC_1
ATGGTTTTATAAGTGCGGTAATGGTATGGAAATTATGTATGTAGGAAACAGATATTTCTCTTTCCTGAACTTAATATAAACTCCTTTGTTACAGATTGTTAATATTTTTAGATTTCCTTAAGATTTGATCGGTTTTCCACCCTTTTTCTATCCGGGAGGCCACGCCATGAATCGTCCGCCCAAAATGTGTAAGTGAAGATGGTAAACCGTTTGACCTCCATCCTCGCCGGTATTAATGACGGTTCGGTAGCCTTGAGTAAGACCTTCTTGGGCGGCAACGCGCTGAACCACCAGCAATAAGTGACCCAGAAGTGCCTGATCTTCTGGCTGTGCGTCGGCTAGTTTAGGAATCGGTTTCTTAGGAATTACTAGGATATGCACTGGAGCTTGAGCATTGATGTCACGGAATGCGATCGCCAGATCATCCTCATAGACAATATCGGCAGGAATCTCGCGGCGAACAATTTTGCTAAAAATAGTCTCTGACGCTTCACTCATAGGAATGACTTAAGAGAAGAGGACAACGAACTCTCTCAGAATGTCGCCTTCAGACGCTTCTTGGCAAGGATATAGGCTTGGGTCATCGGGCTGGGTTGAAGTACCATGAGGAGTATTGCAGGCGTGGCGTGTAGCCCATTGTTTTGAGTCTTTATCGCCGCACCCTAAACCTTCGATTCTTAGGAAAACTTAAACTATGATGCATCCGAGCTTACAGTCAGCATTTGCAAATCGCTGCGCCCTCAAAATTATTAGCGGACTCCATAACTTCGATGCAGAGCGAGTCGCGGCTGTCGTGCGCGCTGCTGATTGCGGGGGTGCAACATTTGTAGATATTGCGGCAGATCCTAAACTCGTGGCGATCGCCAAAGCCAACACCACGCTCCCCATTTGCGTCTCGGCGGTTGACCCCCAGCTATTTGTAACGGCAGTAGCAGCAGGTGCAGACCTCATTGAGATCGGCAACTTTGACAGCTTTTATAGCCAAGGTCGCGTCTTTAGCGCCGCCGAAGTCTTAGAACTCACGCGCCAGACCCGTGCTTTGCTGCCTGAAATTGCGCTTTCCGTGACCGTACCCCACACACTAGAACTCGATCAGCAGGTTCAGCTTGCAATCGACCTCGTAGAAGCGGGTGCTGACATGATTCAGACCGAAGGCGGCACCAGCAGCCAGCCAACCCATCCTGGCGTACTTGGACTCATCGAAAAAGCAGCACCTACCCTAGCCGCTGCCTATGAGATCGCGCGCGCTGTTTCTGTTCCGGTACTGTGTGCTTCTGGTTTGTCTGACGTGACCGCACCAATGGCGATCGCAGCGGGAGCCAGCGGCATTGGGGTTGGTTCTGCGGTCAATCAGCTCAATAGCGAAGTTGCCATGATTGCAGTCGTGCGTAGCCTGGTAGAGGCAATGACCACCCAAAAATCTGCTGTAAACCAACCCAGATAGACCCGTCCACATTCTCGTAGGGGTAGGTTGAGCCAAACCCGATTGGTTTTGACCAAACGGCAACAACAAAACCTACCCTCCCTTATTTATGTTGGGCAATCTGGGCAATCGCGGAGGGTTTTATGAGAGCAGTGCTAATGGCAGGCGGCGAAGGCACACGCCTCAGACCGCTCACCTGTGATTTGCCGAAGCCCATGGTGCCTATCCTCAATCGGCCCATTGCAGAACATATTATTCATCTGCTAAAGCGTCACGCCATCACGGATGTGATTGCTACACTGTTTTACCTGCCGGACGTTTTTCGAGACTACTTTCAGGATGGGTCTGACTTTGGCGTCAAAATTACTTACGCTATCGAAGAAGATCTGGCGCTTGGTACGGCAGGGTGTGTCAAAAACGTTGCGCCACTGCTTAACGATACGTTTTTGGTCATTAGCGCCGATAGCCTCACTGATTTTGACCTGAGTGCGGCGATCGCCTTCCACCATCAGCGCCAGTCCAAAGCCACCCTGGTGCTAACACGGGTGCCCAACCCAATTGAATTTGGGGTGGTCATGACGGATAGCGACGGGCGAATTCAGCGATTCTTAGAAAAGCCTGCCTCCAGCGAGATTTTTTCAGATACCGTCAATACCGGAATCTACATTCTGGAACCAGACGTACTGAGCTACCTGTCTGCCCAGACCTCGGCAGATTTCTCGACAGACTTATTTCCGCTGCTGCTGGCGCAGGGCTACCCGATGTATGGCTATGTTGCTGAAGGCTACTGGCGAGATATTGGCAGCCTCGACCACTACCGCGAAGCGCAATACGATGCCCTTTATGGAAAGATTGCGCTCAACATCAACTACCCTCAACCTCAGCATCGCCTTTGGATTGGGGAAAATACGTTCATTGATGCTGAAGCACAAATTTCACCGCCTGTTCTGGTAGGCACAAACTGTCGCATCGGCGCACGCGCAATCCTTGCAGCGGGGACGGTGCTGGGCGATAACGTCATCGTCGGGGCAAAAGCCGACTTAGCGCGCGCTGTCATCTGGGGCGGCTCGACGATTGGCGAAGAGGCGCAGTTACGAGCCTGCGTCACCGCGCGAGGGGTCAGAGTTGATCGACGGGCGCGGGTGCAGGATGGAGCCATCATCGGTGCGCTATCTATCGTCGGCGAAGAGGCGCAGGTTAGCGCTGGGGTGAGGGTTTGGCCCAGTAAACGGATTGAGGCCGGCGCAACGCTGAATATTAATTTGGTGTGGGGTGCCACCGCTCAGCGCCACCTCTTTGGGCACAGAGGTGTGTCGGGTCTGGCTAACGTGGACATCACCGCAGAATTTGCCGTACGGTTAGGGGCCGCTTACGGCTCTATCCTGAGCGCCGGATCTCAGGTGATGGTATCGCGCGATCAGCGCAGTATGTCCCGAATGGTGTCGCGATCGCTGGTGTCAGGGCTGATGTCCGTGGGGATTCAGGTGCAGAATTTAGGGGCGATCGCCCTCCCCATTTCTCGCTGTGCCGCTCGTACCCTAGGTGTCAGTGGCGGCATCCATGCTCGGATTCATCCTGAACGTTTTGATTTTGTCCTGATTGAGTTTTTTGACGATCAGGGGATCAATCTATCGAAGGCTAAAGAAAAAAAAATCGAAGGGGCATTTTTCAAAGAAGACTTTCGACGGGCGGCGGTTTCTGATATTGGAGACATTACCTATCCCAGTCAAAGTCTAAATGCCTATGCCTCAAATTTTGAAAAACTCCTCAACATTACCCATAACAGCCCCAAACCTTTCAAAGTGGTCGTAGATTACGTCTATGCGGTATCGGGTGCTGTACTACCGCATCTACTCGGGAAATTTGGCTGCGACGTGGTGGTGCTAAACGCCAGTTTGCGCCAAAGTATCCCCACCCTCGATGAACGAGAAGAACTGCTGGTTCAGCTTGGTGCAGTGGTCAAGGCGCTCAAAGCCAATCTTGGGGTACAGGTCACTGCCAATGGCGAGCGCTTTATTTTAGTAGACGAAGTAGGCAACGCGATTCAGGCAGAATCGCTAACGGCGCTCATGGTAGAAATGAGCCTGCGCGTTAACCCCCATCAAATTGTGGTGGTGCCGGCTCATGTTTCGAGCGCCGTAGACGAGATTGCGCGTCGCTACAATGCTCAAGTGATACGGACAAAACTAAACGCGACGGCATTAATGGAAACCTGCCGCAAAACCTTAGGGGTTGTTTTAGGTGGCAGTGCCGAAACAGGCTTTATTTTTCCGCAGCTTCACCCCGGGTTTGATGCCATGTTTGCGATCGCCAAGCTCATTGAAACCCTCACGCTCTACCCGCAAACCCTTCAGCAACTTATGGCGGGGCTGCCAAACATTAACTATCAAACCCTTGCCGTACGCTGTCCCTGGAACCAAAAAGGGGCGCTGATGCGACATCTAGTCGAAACCTACCCCATTGAGCAGATTGAACTCATTGACGGGGTAAAAATTAAGCACGCCTCACTCCCCAACCACTGGGTTTTAGTGCTGCCCGATGCCGACGAGCCGCTCATTCATCTAATTGGCAATGGTGAAGACCAGGGCTGGGTTACACAAATTCTTCAGGAATGCTGCGATCGCATTCAAACCTTTGAGGCACTAGAAACAGCTATCACCAATGCCGATTCAGACACGGCTGAAATTTAGACTTAAATTCAGCTAAAAATCTAAATGTTGTAAACATTTTTTAGCGACAGCCAATTTTCATCCTCTGATGGGTTTTCGCTGGGCGCTTGCCAGTAAAGCATCGGCAAGTTTTTGAAGGCTTCCTTTACAGACTGCTCCCAAGATTTACGAATGCTCTCTAAATAGGGATCACCCTTGAGCAGCTTACGGCGATACTGAATTTTGAGAGAATCCGCTTCGTACATCACAATATTGATGGGTGGCCCCACAGAAATATTAGACTTCATCGTGGAATCTAAGGACAGCAGCGCACACTTAGCCGCCTCTTCTAAGCCAGTCGTTTGGTACTGAATCACTCGGTCTAAAATCGGCTTGCCATACTTAATTTCACCGACCTGAAGATAAGGTGTTTCTTTAGTAGCGCGCAGGAAATTGCCTTGGCTATAGACCATATACAGTTCAGGTGCCTCGCCCTTAACCTGTCCGCCAATCAAAAATGTGCATCCGGCGTCAATGCCGTCTTTTTTAAGCCAGACGCGATGTTCATCCAGCACTTGACGGGTGAGATTGCCAATGTATTGCGCAACCTTGTAAAGCGTGGGAAGGGTGTTGATATTGTCTGCCGCCCCTTGCTTTATATCCTGGGCTACCAGCGTTAAGATATTTTGCGTCATGGACAGGTTCCCAGCGGTACTTATTAAAATGACGCGCTCTCCAGGAACCGAAAAGTCAAACAGCTTTTGTGAAATGGATACGTGATCTACTCCCGCATTGGTGCGGGAGTCGGCTGCCATCACTAGGCCAGCCTGGGTCAGAATTGCAAGGCAATAAGTCATCGCGCAGGCTCGTTTGGGCAGGCTCTATTGTATGACGCGCACCCATGAGACGCAATCCTTTGGGCGGGTTGCTTTTGCTACATCAAAAAAATCATGGGGTCATCGGTTGACAAGCCTCTCTACTTCCGAGATACTAGTTAAGTACTAAATCAGTGCGGGCATAGCTCAGTGGTAGAGCGTCACCTTGCCAAGGTGAATGTCGCGCGTTCGAATCGCGTTGCCCGCTTTCTTAGAATGATTCTTTGCAGGTTAAGCTGAACTGAGAGATGCGTTGATCTTGAAGTATTTTCTGCTGGCTTAATCATCATGGCTATTACCATTCACCAACTCAAGCAATGGAAGCAAGATGCACGGCCTATCGTGGCGCTTACGGCTTGGGATTACTTATTCGCCAAAACATTAGATCAGGCGGGTGTGGATGTAATTTTGGTCGGTGATTCTTTAGCGATGGTGGCTTTAGGCTATGAAACAACGCTACCACTGACCTTAGAAGAGATGCTTCACCATGCAAAGGCGGTTTCTCGCGGGGTTTCAAAAGCCCTACTGGTGTGTGACTTACCGTTTCTGAGCTATCAAGAGAGTGCGCAGCAGGCGTTTAGCACCGCAGGACGCTTTTTGAAAGAGACGGGTGCCCAGGCGGTTAAGTTAGAAGGCGGCTACCCTGCGATGGCGCAAACGATACAATTTTTGACCCAGCGGGGCATCCCTGTGATGGGGCACATTGGCCTAACGCCGCAGTCTGTCCATCAGTTTGGCGGCTACCGCAAACAGGGGAAAGATGAGCAGAATGCTGAACGGATTTTGGATGAGGCGATCGCCCTAGAAGCAGCCGGAGCCTTTGCGATCGTGCTGGAGCATATCCCCAATGAATTGGCTGCGACCATTACTCAAAAGCTCAGCATTCCCACAATTGGCATTGGTGCAGGGTCTAGTTGCGATGGGCAGATTTTAGTCACCGCAGACTTACTCGGACTCTCAGACTGGCAACCAACGTTTGCCCGTTCTTATGCCAACCTACGCCAAAGCGTGACCGACGCGGTACAGGCATTTAGCAATGAAGTCCGTACCCGTAAATATTGAAGCCGCCAGAATTCATCAAGGGGCGGGGAAGGTTTCAGATAAGCTAGAGAGGCATGGAACTTGGGAGAGAGGAGAGGCTCAATGACTGGCTCAATCACTAATATTGCCGTAATTGACTACGACATGGGGAATCTCCACTCCGCCTGTAAAGGACTAGAGACCGCAGGCGCAAAGACCTCTGTGACGGATCAGGCTGCTGAGTTGCTACAGGCAGATGCAGTGGTACTCCCTGGGGTAGGTTCCTTTGACCCAGCCATGCAACATCTGCAAGAACGTGGGTTAGTGCCCATCATTAAAGAAGTAATCGCCAGTGGCAAGCCTTTCTTAGGCATTTGCCTAGGGATGCAGATTTTGTTTGAGGGCAGTGAAGAAGGCCAGGAGAATGGCCTTGGCATTTTCCCTGGCGTAATTAAGCGATTCCAGTCTGAGCCAAATTTGACCATCCCACACATGGGCTGGAATCAGTTGGAATATACTCAGCCAGATTTACCCCTTTGGCAGAAGCTGCCTGTCGATCCTTGGGTCTATTTTGTTCATTCTTATTATGTGGAGCCAGCAGATTCAACCCTGACGGCTGCGACCGTCACCCACGGAAGCCAGACCGTGACGGCGGCGATCGCCCGTGATAACGTCATGGCGGTACAGTTCCATCCTGAAAAATCGTCTGAGGCAGGTCTACAAATGTTGGCAAACTTTGTGACCTTCGTTCAGCAGCAGACGTTAGTGAGTGCCGCTTAGGCCATTAAGCTCGTGAGATTTAGTCAGTGAGACTTCAAGGCAAACAAAACATTCAAACGGTTGCGGGGTCAGAGACGCGCCCTACGGCTTCCCGTGTGCGCGAGGCCATCTTTAACATCTGGCAGTTTGAAATTGCAGGCTGTCGCTGGCTAGACCTCTGCGCTGGGACGGGCGCTATGGGTGCGCAAGCGCTGTGTCGCGGGGCAGCAGTGGTGGTGGGCATTGAGCAAGCTGGACGTGCCTGTAAAGTGATTGAGCAAAACTGGCGTAAACTCGCTCGCCCTGAGCAGCAGGTACAGATTTTGCAGATGGACGTACTGCGCGGGTTAGCGCAGCTAGCAGGCCAACAGTTTGACCGCATTTACTTTGACCCGCCCTATGCTTGTGACTTTTATGAACGGGTGATTATGGCGATCGCCACTGAATCATTACTCACATCCACTGGTGTTTTAGCCGTTGAGCA
>JAGVDA010000477.1 GCA_020058975.1 Thermosynechococcus sp. WC_1
ATGGTTTTATAAGTGCGGTAATGGTATGGAAATTATGTATGTAGGAAACAGATATTTCTCTTTCCTGAACTTAATATAAACTCCTTTGTTACAGATTGTAAAGTTCTTCATGTTTACTTAAGGTTTCAAGAGAACGCGAAAAAATATAACGATAGCTATGGCACTAATCATTGCAGGCGAACGCAGCGGCGTAGGGAAAACGACGGTAACACTGGCACTGCTGGCAGCACTGCGCCAGCGCCGTAGCGCCGTACAGTCTTTTAAGGTTGGCCCAGACTACATTGACCCGATGTTTCATGCCTACATCACGGGTCGCCCCTGCCGCAATCTTGACCCTGTACTCACTTCAGAGGTCTACGTCCAAGACTGCTTTGCCCGTCATAGTCAAACTGCGGAATGTACGCTCATTGAAGGCGTGATGGGTCTATTTGATGGTGCATCTGGCAAGGACGATACCGCCAGCACGGCTCACATTGCCAGACTGCTTGGCGTTCCTGTGGTATTAATCCTAAATTGCAGCAGCACGTCAAGATCTGTGGCGGCGATCGCCCACGGGTACCGCACTTTTGACCCACGAATTCAGGTGGTGGGCGTAGTGCTTAATCGAGTGGGGAGCGATCGCCATTTAGAACTGCTCACTCAGGCACTAGAGCCGCTGAACCTTCCGATATTGGGCGTACTGCGCCGTCAAGAAGAAATTGCATTGCCCGATCGCCACCTGGGACTCATCCCAACAGCAGAACTGAAGAATTTAGATGCAGTAATCGAGCGATTGGCGCACTTAGGCGAAACCTGTTTTGATTGGGAGAAACTGCTGCCCTTGCTGGGCGCTCATTCCCCAACACCGCCCTCCGCAGAAGAAATAATACTGAACAGAAAAGTTCGAGTGGCGATCGCCCAAGACCCAGCCTTTAGTTTCTACTACGCCGATAACCTCGACCTTTTGCAAAACCTCGGTGCGGAGTTGGTGCCCTGGAGTCCAATGGGCGATCGCACCTTGCCTGAAAATATCCAAGGGCTTTACTTTGGCGGCGGCTTTCCAGAGGTGTTTGCAGCGCAATTAGCCGACAACCAGCTCGCAAGACAGGTCGTAAAAGCCGCCATCCAGTCAGATATGCCGACCTATGCTGAGTGTGGGGGGCTGATGTATTTGTGCGATCGCATCATTGATTTTGAACAAAACGCTCACGAAATGACGGGCATTTTCCCAACAGCGGCGGTGATGGGAAAACGGCTGACGCTGGGCTACCGACAGGCCACGGCACTTCAAGATAGCTGCTTGGTGAAGAAAGGCGATCGCTTTTGGGGGCACGAATTCCATCGCTCTACGCTAGAGCAAGCACCAGACCAGCCGCTGATTGCGCTCGAAGGATATGAGTCTCAGCAGCAGTTTGCACCGGAGGGTTGGCAGAAGTATCAGGTTCATGCAGCCTATACACACCTTCACTTTGGCGCACAACCACAACTGGCAAAGCGATTCTTAAATTACTGTGCAGTTGAGAAGCGATCCACACCTTATAGATGACAGCAAGATCTTACAATTAGGGACGTCTGATGACAGCCCACGTTTTCTTTGTGGCATGACTTTACCTAAAGCAGATCTAGATTCGCCGTGGAAGGATGTTTTACGGACTTATTTTCCCCAAGCCATAGCGTTTTTCTTCCCTCAAACGGCTGCATTGATTGATTGGGGTAAACCCTATACCTTTCTGGATAAAGAGTTTCAGACAGTTTCCAAGGATGCTGAAGTAGGCCGTCGCTATGCAGATCAATTAGTTCAGGTTTCACTTAAGCAAGGAGAGCCGCTCTGGCTATTCATCCATCTAGAAGTTCAGAGTCAGGCTGAACCTGGCTTTGAAGCGCGAATGTTTACCTATTGCCTCAGAATTTTTGATCAATTTGGTCAGATGCCGACCAGTCTGGCGATTTTGTGTGACGAAAGCCAGACGTGGCGACCCCAAAGCTACACCATCAAATACCCTGATTCTTCGATTGATTTTAGATTTGGCATCGTGAAACTGATTGATTTTAGAAGTCGCTGGGAGGAATTGGAGCACATTTCTAATCCTTTTGCCATCGTTGTGATGGCGCATCTGAAGACGATGGAAACTCGACCAGATGCCCAACAGCGAAAAACATGGAAGCTAGCTCTCATTCGAGGGCTGTATGACAGAGGATTAGACGGCCAGGATATCCTTAATCTCTACAAATTTATTGACTGGGTTATGCTGTTACCAAAGGGTTTAGAGAATACCTTTTGGCAGGAGCTAAAGGCTTTTGAGCAGGAGCGCAAGGTGACTTACGTAACAACTGGGGAACGCATCGGGTTTGAAAAAGGGGCGCAGGAAGGCAGACAGGAAGGCGAATTGACTCTTGTTCTTCGCCTTCTCTCCCGCCGGATTGGGTTAATCTCTACTGAGAATGAGGCTCAAGTTCGTGCGCTTTCGCTGACGCAACTTGAAGCATTAGGGGAGGCGTTGCTGGATTTCTCTCAGCCTTCTGATTTGAGGGATTGGCTCGGCTTTCAGTAATTCAGCTACTTATTCTTTGAGTCATCTCTCTATAAATGATCCTTTCTCAGCTCTTAGACATATTCTGCAAGAGCCGCTCAAGTCCATCCCATTGAGATTGGACTGGTGAATAAAGCATTGGATCAAGTAGGCTCAGTTCTTCTAGGGTGTATGACATCTTTCCGTAATTGCAAGCTGCACATGTTACAACGAGATTATTGAGGTCATTGGTGCCGCCATGTGAGTGTGGAACAACATGGTCGTACTGAACCCACATCGCTTGGAATGCGGCATGTTGAGACGCATTTGTTTTGCCCCATGGCACCGCATTAGGATACAAAATGGAGAGCTTACGGCGAATCTCAGAGCGAATAACAGGCAGCCCACAGTAGCGACAATGGTAGCCATCCCTCTTATGTAGCTCAAGAATCTGAGCAGATATTGGCTTTCTTGTACCAACTCTTGGGAGTAAAGGTAAATCGATCTGCTTGATAACTGTGACATACGGGCTATTTTTGCCCCAAATTGAATTTGTCCATGCCCGAATCTTTGGGTCATTTGAAAGAGAGAAAAGTTTCTCTGCAATTTCTCGATGAGCAGCTAAATGCGCTGAAACGGCAGCATCAAGATATCGAGCAGCGTCAAATATCTCTTGAATTGGTTCTCTGAAGCAACGTTTAAGAGATCTTGTCTGATTCATTTCGTTTTTCAGAATACTTAGCTGAATTCATTTGCCGGAGCTGTGACAGGAATAACCTCTTTCTCTGTTGAAGGGCTAGAGGTGGCAAGGTAAATTCCGGTTAGCACCACCGCAAACCCAATCCAGGTCAAAGGGCTAAGCTGCTCTGCAAAAATAACCCAGGCCAGAATGGTGCTGAGGATTGGCTCTAGCAGCAAAAATAGGGCAATAAAGCTACAGGAAAAGTGGCTCATGCTGTCTGCCAACAGCCGCTGTCCAAACCCTTCACAGATAATGCCCAGCGCAATCACCGCACCCCATACTGGAGCGGTTGCAGGAAAGAGCTGATCTTCACTCAGCCAAGTGAC
>JAGVDA010000257.1 GCA_020058975.1 Thermosynechococcus sp. WC_1
ATCATGTAGTCTTGCTCAACGTGAGGTTTTATAGGGGGCTGCTATTGAGCATCTACGGCTAACGCCACGCGATCGCCCCCAATATCTCGAATTTGACCTAAAACCTTTGCTAGCTTTTCGTAGGGCAAGGTTTTATCAGCCTGTAACACGACAACGCCCTCAGGAGACTTTTTAAAATAAGCCTGAAGCTCAGCCTCTAATTGAGAACTCTCCACTGGCTTATTTTTAAGCATGATTTGTCCCTGCTTATTCATCCCAACCATCAACGGGTCGGGTGCCTTAGCATCTTGAGCGGAAGGCTTAGCACCCTTATCTGTCCTCGGCAAATTGACCCCAACAACATTTTGCCCCGTTGAGAGGGTCATAGAAATGATAATAAAAAACGTTAGAACCACCATCAACACATCCATCATTGGAATGAGATTGACTTCTGTCATTGGCGCTTGGTGATTTTGGCGATTATAACCCACTGTAAACCTCGATAGAGAATGATAGGGTTTCCAATCTAATGAATGTCCACCAAAGAAGGTCGTTCTGGCCTAGGTGCAGAAGATGGGTTAAGGACAGAAGAAGAAGGCCCCCCCCGGAACGATTTGAGTTCGCACCAAACTTGTCGATAGATCAGTTCTAACTCGTTGCCGACTTCAGTAAAGTAGTCGATTTGCTGTGCCTGAAGCGAAATAAAAATCCTCAAAAACAATAGCGCGACAATCGCGACAATCATCCCCGTTGCGGTAGCAATCAAAGCTTCGCCAATCCCAGCTGCAGCTTTGGAGGCAGACTCTGACGATGCACCCCCCCCGCCCCCAATTTGGAGGCTACCAAAGGTTGTAATAAGACCCGTTACGGTTCCTAGTAGCCCTAACAATGGCGCAAGCGCAACAACGGTTTCAAAGAGCTTGTCACCCTTTCGCATTTTTACAAATTCTTTATCTGCGGAAGCTTCTAAGGCCAAGTGAAAGGTTTCTGGCGTAGGCTGACTCAGCCGAAGTGGAGCCTGTAAAAACCGCCCAATGGGTGAAGCTTTGGCATATCCCGCAATGGTTGCAGCTTCGTCTAAATCTCTGTGAGCAGCCTGCAACACGTCATGGACAATTTGTTTTTCATGACTTAGCAGACGGATCCAAAACCAGGCTCTTTCTAAAGCACAAGTTATGGTTACTACCGATAAACCAAGGAGAGGAACCATAACCGGCCCTCCCTCTACCACTAAATCCAGAATTTTGGACATATGCTCCGAGACGACTGCTGAAATGAATGAATTGCCAGTTTTAAAAGTGCTTAGGTAAAAGCGCTCAGATTTTAAGCTAGCGGACGGACGACTGGTATTGGGTTAAGAAAAATTTATAAAACGGTTAAAAATATAGTAGTTGTTTAGAAAAAATTGAGTTAAGGTCGCTTAGCTCCGTTGTGAAGTGCCTCGTTTTGAGGGTTCGTAAGGATATTTTTGTTGTTTGGCGATCTCTAAATTGTCCCTTTCTTCGAGGTTTAGGCATGTAGAACAGCCAGAGTGGGGTTTAGTCGTGCAACCGTAGTGGAAGAGACGCGCTACGGTGATACGCTCTAGTAAGAGCTGTGTTTATCATTCTAAGATCTTGTTGTTAAGACAGGGAGGGAGTTTAGGATATGAAGTCCTTTGTTCGACGTAGTGGTTTTTTAAGTGCTTTGGTTGTGGCTTGTTTGGGCATTGTTAGCTGGTTTGGCCCTGTCAACGCAGCGATTCTCAATGGTGGCGTGCCGCACTCGATGACGTTTGCTGTCGAAGCGGTTAGCAATGCGGCAGATTCTAAGCTGGGCAGTGAATTTGGTCAAAAAATAGACTTAAACAACGCTAATATCAACGCTTTTGCACAGTATCAAGGGCTTTACCCAACCCTGGCGCGTCTTGTAATCAAAAATGCGCCTTACGATTCAGTAGAAGATGTTTTAGATATTGAAGGGCTTTCAGATCGTCAAAAAGCGACTCTAAAGGCAAACTTTGATAAATTTACCGTCACCTCTGTTGAAACAGCGTTAGTGAGTGGCGATGATCGCTACAACAACGGCGTTTATAGATAGTTTCTGGGTTTAGTCTTGAATTCTATTGAGTGGCAGTCGTGCATTGTGCGGCTGCCACTCAATTTATGTGTTCTCTTTCTTAAATAAGGTTGGACTGCGCTAAGATACTTTCCAACCCATCGGAGTTTGACGGGACTTTGCAACCCTCCCTACCTGATCCTAAAGCGAGTTGTTTTGATGTCTTGATTGTGGGGGGAGGTGCGGCTGGGCTATATGCGGCACTCTCGATCCCTCAAAATTTGAGCGTTGGTTTAATTAGTAAAGAAGCGCTGTCTTTGTCTGCGAGTGGCTGGGCGCAGGGGGGCATTGCAGCGGCAATAGATTCTGATGATTCCCCCGATCTTCATGCTCAAGATACGCTGATGGCGGGGGCGGGTCTGTGTGAACCTGCGGCAGTTCAGTTTTTGGTCGAGCAGGCTCCGGCTCAGGTGAAGGTTTTGCTTGAGATGGGCATTGCCTTTGACCGCAGTGCAGATGGCTTGGCGTTTACGTTAGAAGCGGCGCACTCTCGACCACGGGTGCTGCATTCGGCAGATACGACGGGGAAGGCGCTGATTCAGACGCTCACTCATCAGGTTTTGCAGCGTGAGAATATCAAGATTTTTTCGGATGCGTTTACGTTGGAGCTGTGGATAGATCCGCAGGCTAAAGCTTGTCAGGGTATCTGCGTGATGACGGCAGGGGGTGTGACTTGGTTGAGTGCCCCTCGGGTGATTTTGGCGACAGGTGGCGGCGGTCAGGTCTATGCTCAGACGACGAATCCGGCGTTGAGTACGGGGGATGGTGTGGCGATCGCCTGGCGTTCTGGCGCGGTTCTCCGCGATTTAGAGTTTTTCCAGTTTCACCCCACTGCTTTGACCGTCGAGGGCGCACCTCGTTTCTTGATTTCTGAAGCGGTGCGAGGCGAAGGCGCGCATTTGATTGATGCCGAGCAGCACCGCTTTATGTTTGACTATCACCCCCTTGGAGAACTAGCGCCACGGGATGTAGTGAGTCGATCTATTTTTATGCACCTGCAAAAAATGGGCAAAATTTCTGAAGCAGCCGTGCCGGACAATGTTTGGCTGGATCTGCGATCAATTGAACCAGAGCGAGTACAGCGCCGCTTCCCTAAAATTATTCAGGTTTGTAAAAAGTGGGGCATTGATGTGTTTTCGCAGCCCATCCCTGTTGCGCCTGCGGCTCATTATTGGATGGGCGGTATTGTGACGGGGCTGGATGGTCAGACTACGATTTCTGGACTGTATGCCGTTGGAGAAGTGACGAGTACGGGGGTGCATGGTGCCAATCGCCTTGCTAGCAATTCACTTCTAGAATGCTTGGTATTTGGGGCGCAGTTTGCGACGCTGAAGCCGCTGCCGCTTACTGAGGTGGCAGAAGAAATCTCCTCTGACGTTTACCACTGGGCTGAAATAGATTGGAATGCAGATGCAGAAATCATTGACCAAATCCATCAAGAGATTCCGGTGTTGATGTGGAGCCACGCGGGGATTTGCCGAGATTCAGGTCGGCTAGAGGCGGCGATCGCCCAAGTCAATGACTGGCGACAGCAGCTTCATGGGCTAAAGCTCACTCAAATTTTGACCAATTTACATCCTGGCGTTTCTTTCCCGCTGCCTGATCCTGCCTCTCGGAAACGAATTCGGCGCTGGGCTGAAACCCAGAA